>NZ_JADBRW010000099.1:0-4886 GCF_020247025.1 Microcystis sp. M109S1 | reverse complement strand
TTGAGGTGGCCAATTACCTAATTTTCAGGGAAAAAGTGCCTAAATTCCCCCCCGATCACTGCCATATCCAGTACTTTTTAATTGACAAAAGGTCTAAAAGTCTTACCCAACAAGGTTTTTAGCTTTATTCAGCAAACCCTAGTTAATACTGCTCACTTAACACATACTGCACACTTAAAAACTCAAATCTGATAACTGATAACTTACCCACTGATAACTGATAACTGATAACTGATAACTGATAACTGATAACTGATTATGACTACTTGGCAATGTGACGGTATCCCTAAAGATGGTAAACCTTATACGCAAGCGATTGCGGGAGGTCATGAACCCTGCGAAAATACTACTCCTGATTGTCCTATCTGTGGCCTGCCTAGGGAAGCGATGGATCCCGTAACAACGACGGTTAAAACCACGGTTGTGGTCTCCCCGGGTGCTACAACTAGAGTCGGCCAAAAATCTAACTGGTTACTTCCCTTCGCTTTGATAATTACCGCTTTAACCGCAGGTTTAGGGGGTTGGAGTCTATTGCAAATGCTGATTCCCAAACCCGGTAATCACGAAGTCGTCTCAGAAAAAACCCCAAACAAGCAACCCAAGACAACTTTTGTGAGTAATACGGCTAAAAATCCCGATTTATTTAGCCAAGGCGAGAAAATACTGCTTAATTCCACTCCTAACAAAGAAAAAGGCGCAGCGGCCTTTAAAAAGGAAGATTGGTCAAATGCGATCGCAGCTTACCAACCGGCAGCCACTCCCCAAGCAAACGACCCGGAGGGCAAAATCTATTACAATAACGCCAAAGCTAGACAAAAAGGTAATCAAAATACTATAGCCGTCGTTGTCCCCATCGCTAACGACCCCAACAGTGCCAAGGAAATTCTCCGAGGTGTGGCCAGGTATCAAGAGGAGTTTAATAATTCTAATCCTGGTAATCCTTTGGAAATAGTCATCGCTAATGATGGCGGTGGGCTACAATCAAAAGCGATAGCCGATGATCTGATTCAATCCGGTCAGGTTTTGGCAGTTATGGGCCACGGAATCGATCCTTTTAGTCAAAAAGCGATTGAAAGTTACGAAAAAGAAGGATTAGCGATTCTTTCTCCCCTGACTACCAGTGTTAGTCAAACGGGAAAATCAACCCTGAAAACTATTCCCCTTGAGGATAAGTCTCAGGAAGTTTTAGGTAGTTATCTGGAAGCGGTGGCCAAAACTTTGGCTAATTATGCTAGTAAGCAAGAGAATTCTCCGTCAGTGGTTCTTTTTTATAATTCCGATAGTCCCTATAGTCAAAAATTAAGGGATTCCTTTGCTAAAGCGATAAAAGAACCGGGAGGCAAGATAGTTAAGGAAATAGACACAACTAAAGCCAATTTTAACGCTAAAACCGCCATAGATCAGGCCAAAAAAGCCGGCGCTAGGGTGGTATTTTTGGCCCTGAGTAAAGACGGCGATCGCATAAATCAAGCCGTGGCTATTGCCCAAGAATCGTCAGGAATGCTCTTATTAGGCGGAAATGAACTTTATACACCCGATATACTTATTCAAGGAGCAGATAGCATCGACGGATTAGTTCTAGCAGTACCTTGGAGTTTCCAAGCAACGGATCCTTTTGCCAAAGATGCGCTGAAAAGTTGGCGCGGTCGCGTCAGTTGGCGTACTGCTACCGCCTACGATACCATGAAAGTATTAGGAGAAGCGATCGCTAAAAGTTCTGACCGTGCTACTGTAGTCGAAACTTTAAATCGAGGAATCACCTTGCAGGGAAGCACCACGGATTTTAACATTTTTAATCAAGTTCCCCTAGTGCGCGCTAATCGCGGCAATGAAGGGCCAAAGGGTTCTCAATATCAGTTCGATCCTATCTAAAATAGATAATGTGATGTCGAGGAGTAGAATCAAGTCTAATTTTATGAAGAATATCTTACCCATCCTAGCTTTATTAATGTCCGTGTCGGGAATTGCCGTGTCTTTGGGACGGGAGGAAGTCCGATGTCATCTCGGTTTAGAATCGGCAGCCTGTCCCCAGGAAGAACGAAACATCAGTGAAGACACCCCCCCAGATACCCCCGCAACTACCCCCGCAACTACCCCAGAATCTCCCCGGATAGAAGAAACTCCCGCGGAAACTACCCGCAATAGCGAAGCTTCCCCCGAAGTTTCCCCCTCTCCTGAAAGCGAAACCCCAGTAGAATTCACTCCCATCCCGGAAAATAACCCCAGTCCAGAAGTACCCCCCGAAAATCCCCCCACCTCAGAAACCAAAGCGGTGGAAAAAACTCCAGATGCAGAAAAAAGTCCCGATGTCAATCCATCTAAAGAGGGAGAAACTGAAAGCATTCCGTTAGAAGTTATTCCCCCTGAACAGTAAAATCGGACAAAATCAATTTCTTGGTTAGGATAGGCACCCATGCAAGAAGTAGTTATACTAAATCTGGTTATTAAAGACTGATTATTTATTCCCCTTTTTGCATGAGTGCATGAGTAGAAAACGGGTTTCTCCGAGAAACCCGTTTTCTGTGCGTTACTCAACGGATTTAGTATTAGATATGTGTAATTAATTGTATCTAGCTTCTTTCAGCAAACCCTAACTATTGGATTAACGTTTCTTGCGAAGTCCCATTAATCCGAGTCCCCCGAAAGCGAGAAGTCCAAAGATAGAACTGGGTTCGGGAATAGGTGCGTAGTCTTCTACTTCTCCGTGAGAGACACAGTTTCCTGCTGCTGCATCAGTGGTGTTACAGTCTGCTTTAGAGTAATATTCACCAAACGGTTTCACGTCCAAATCTAACGGGTTCCAAGTAAGACGGAAGCGACTATAAAGACCATCTGCTTTGGGATTGAATCCTAGATTATAACGCTTGGTAAAGATGCCTGGCGCTAGGGTGAGTAAATCATCAATGTAGAGTTCTGATGTGTGGTCGAAGACTCCATTGTAATTAGTATCCCACCAAGCACGAAGTTGATAAGGATTAGGATCTGGACGAGAAATGTTAAAAGTTACATCTACCCAACTATCTCCAAAAATGACTCCATCTTCATCATCTGGATCAATTGGATCAATATTACAATCTTGACAACCTCCATTTATATCATCTCCATCTGCCAAGGGAGTTGGTTGACCATCTTTTTCTGAATCCCATAACTGTCCAAGCAACTGAAGTTCACCCTCTTGATATCGCGGTCCGTCTGATGCTAACAGAGTTTGATAGTAGTTTTGAATGTTAAAAGTTCCCTTTAAAGTATCAACTGGTTTAAGATTAAAAGTCCAGCCTAGTCCTCCATCTGCTACTGCTTTTCCATAGTTTGAATCCTGTAGAAATTTCAGAAATGCTGTTCTCTCGTCTTCTGCACTAATGCGTGGGATAAAGGCAGGATTAAGATCTACCGTCCAATTCACATTGCCACCTAGAGTATATGATTCTTGGGGAACCCATTTGTTAAATGCTCCAATTGGTACTGGGTTCACAGGAAACTCAACAGTAAATGCCGAGCTTGGTTGATTCGTAAGTGCCACTAAAAAGGTCGCAGAAAAGATACCTATAGGAAGGGATTTTTTCAACGTTTTATATGCTATGGTCATTGGTTTCGATTCTTTATCAATCAGAAAAGTAACTGCGAGAATACACATTCCCCCCCCCACAACTGTATTCTAAGCTACATTTTTATAAATATTTACACTCCTCTCCGTCCTACAAAATCTGGTTATTAAAAACTGATTATTTATTCAGCCTTTTTAACTTTTTTCTCGCCGTTAGGCGGGTCGATTTTTTTGAGAAAATTGAAGTATATTAAGTTTTTTTAAAAACAATGAAACTGAAACGGTTATCGGTGATTCAAAAGTATTATAATTGTATTTGTTATCCTAAATCAATAGTTTTTGCGTGTCAATAATTATGAATAGTTATCAAACCTATTTAATCATCGATCATTCTCAGAAGATTATCCTCTCTAACTTACCCTTTAAAGCAGGAACAAAGTTAGCCATTAACATTCAAGTAGTTGAGGATGAAAAGACAGAAGCCGATTTTAAAGCCTTATTAGATAAAACCAAGGGAATCTGGACTAAAGGAGATGGCTTAGAATATCAGCAAAAAATTCGGGAGGAGTGGATATGAAACGATTAATAGACTCCTGTATTTTAATCGACCATTTTAATGGTATTACCCAAGCGACAGTTTATCTCAAAGCTCACCGAGATGAAAGTTATATTTCTGTCATTACTAAAGCCGAAGTTCTCATTGGTTTTGATGATAATAATTCCTTTGAAAAAGCAGCAGAGTTGTTAAGCCATTTTCCCCTGATAGACTTAGATGTCAACATCACTGATTTAGTCATTCAAATCCGTCGTGAACAAATCAAAAAAAAAGCAACTAAACAGCCTAACAAAAAGGTTATTCAATGGAAATTGCCCGATGCCATTCAAGCAGCGGTCGCCCTTTACTATAATCTCAAATTAGTCACTCGTAATACCCAAGATTTTGATCTCAATCAACATCCATTTATTGAGATTCCCTATACCATCTAACAATGAAACTGAAACAGTTATCGGTGATTCAAAAGTATTATAATTGTATTTGTTATCCTAAATCAATAGTTTTTGCGTGTCAGAACGTAGGTTGGGTTGAAGCATGAAACCCAACGCCCGCATGGGTTACGCTACCGCTAACCCATCCTACAAATAATTGTGCCTCCCTACTTATCCTAAATCAATAGTTTTTGCGTGTCAGTAATTACGAATAGTTAGGGCTTGCTGAAAAAGTACGGGCGAAGCATTCGGATAGAAAATCTACGGTTTCACCGATAGGTTATTGCCCGAATGCTTCGCCCCTACAGGACGCGGGCCGATGAAGACGCAAGGTTTTGAAGCACGATTCTCTCAA
>NZ_JADBRW010000098.1:0-3481 GCF_020247025.1 Microcystis sp. M109S1 | reverse complement strand
TTATCAGTTATCAGTTATCAGTTATCAGTTATCAGTTATCAGTTATCAGTTATCAGTTATCAGTTATCAGTTATCAGTTATCAGTTATCAGTTATCAGTTATCAGTTATCAGTTATCAGTTCACTGTTTACTGTTTACTGATCACTGAAAAAACTTCCCACTCCCCCACACCTTTTAAACAGGATTTAGAGTCAGAGGTAAATTAACGCATATTATTGACCGCACCACTAACCAAACCAGCGCTAACATAGCGACCATAACCATCAAGACGGTTTTGTTGAGCGATTCGAGAGGGATTATTGACGAGATCGGCAACCCCCATACCCATCATCACCACGGAGATAACTGCGATTAAGTAGTTACGGACAAAAGTTGGATTTTGGTGGCTGACTAACATGGTTGTTACCTCTCTTTCCTGTCGATAACCTTAGAATACGAGAGGGTTTGGGGTGATGTCAGTCCCATAATTCCGGGTGACAGAAGTGGAAAAAAGTGGAATCCACAGACAAGCTATGATTTTTTGTCGATTAGAATCGGTAAATAGGGAATCGGGAACAGGAAAAGGGCAATATTCGTCGTCAATCTGGTTAAATAATCAGTAAATCAGCTAAAAACTGACATATTCTCCAGAATATGACCTTAGAAACAGCGATTATGACCATAAAATTTCTCTGTCCTTTAGTTTTAGGATTATCTATTGTTATTATTGACAATGGGCAATATCTCAGAGCAGAAACGGTAACTTTGAGCGCCAGTCAACGGCAACAGCTGCGATCGCTAGATGCTAAGATTATTTTACCTAACTATATCCCCCCCGGATTTCGGGCCAGCGAGATTAAAATCCTCGCAGAAGAGGGGAAAGGATACGCAGTCCTCTTTGAAAATGCCGAGAATAGCTGTTTTTTGGTGGAAGGAATCGAAAACGCCAGGGGCGATGATGGTTTAGAATTAGAGGGAACCCTAGCGCTCAATTCCCCACTATTTGGAGAAGGATACTGGCTCAATTATGGTACACCCCAAGACTCGGAATTAAAGCAACAATTCCCTGAACCTGATTTGTATTCCGATTGGATGAAAATGGGAGAATATTTTTATCGTCTCAGTGGGGCATTAATTGCCCGGGAGGAGTATGATTATCCTAATTGCCGTCAAGATATTTCACCATCGGAAGCGGTTAAAATAATCGAATCTTTCGGAGATAACAATTAAATTGAATTTATCTACAGTCATTTCTGATCTACAACAAAAAAGCAAGGAGCGGTTAGCTTGGTCTGATTTTTGCTGGTTAGGATTAGTAATAATTTTGGGACTGGTTATTAGGTTAACACAATTAACTAGCAAACCTCCCTGGACGGATGAATTTGCCACTATGGTTTTTAGTATTGGCAATAATTACCAGATAGTGCCGTTAAATCAGATAATTTCCCTCGCCACTTTATTCGCACCTCTCCAGAGCAACCATCAGGCAACTATTGCCGATGTAATTAAATTAGTTATTCAGGAGGACAATCATCCACCTTTATATTTTATTCTCGCCTATCTCTGGAATAAATTATTCTTTGATCGGGGAGAATATGTATCTTTAGAAGCGATGCGATCGCTGGCAGTATTTTGGGGAGTTATTTCGATTCCTTTAATTTATTTTATCAGTAAATTGGTCTTTAAATCAGGCTCGATCGCTTTTCTAGCGGCGATTTTAATGGCGGTTTCTCCCTATGGGGTTTTTATCTCCCAAGAAGCGCGCCATTATACTTTAGCGGTTGTATTTGTCCTCATATCTTTAGGCTGTTTTCTGAGGGCAAGCGGCCAAATTATCCACCATAAAAGAATATCCCATACTTTGGTTTTTTTCTGGTTAATTGTCAACTGTCTAGGGTTATTAGTCCACTATTTTTTTAGTTTAACTATCCTAGCGGAAGCAATAACTTTATTATTGATTTTATTCAATCAAATCAAACAAAAAAACTTTTGGATAACTAATTGGTGGCGTTTAAGTTTAGTTTTTTTAGGTAACTTGAGCTTTATTATTATTTGGTTGATCACGGTTGTACCCAAAGATTATGGCAATCAGATGACCGGTTGGATTCAGAGAGACAATGATAGTTTTTTAGCAGTAATTAGCCCCTTTTTTCAATTGCTGGGAACATTAATTACTATGCTTTCTCTGCTCCCCGTTGAATCAGAATCTTTAATAATTATCTTGATTTCTGGGGCAATAATGATCGGTTTTTTTCTCTGGATTATCCCACAATTAAAAACAGCGTGGCTAGACTCCTATAAACCAGAATTAGGCATTCTCTCGGCATTTTTTCTCAGTTCAATTGCTATTTTCTTTGTCATCACCTATCTGCTCTCGGTCGATATTACCCGGGGAGCTAGATATAGTTTTGTTTACTTTCCCTCGGTAATTTTAATTCTAGCAATTTTATTAGACAATTGTTGGCAAAGGAAGCATCAAAAAATCGTAATTATTGTAATTATCATGGCTTTAATTAGTTCCCTAAGTGTTACTTTTAATTTAGGCTATCGTAAGTATTATCGCCCGGATAAATTAGTTACCACCATCGAAAATAATAGCCGTTATCCCTTAGTAATTGCCACTAGCTATAGGAGTTTGGTGCAGGTGGGAGAAATGATGGGAATTGCTTGGGAATTTAACCAAAGATTTCCCGATAAAAACCCTCAGTTTATCTTAGTTAACTCAGGACAAAAGCCAAATTTTAATCTGTCATCTTCTCCCCCTTTTGAATTATGGTTAATTAATTTCCATTCTTCAATAGATCGCTCGGACTGTCAACTCTCAGAGTTATCCTCCAATTATGTAACAGGTTATGAATATCAAAAGTTTCTCTGTGGGCGATCGATGGATTATAATAATAAAGTTAAGTAGGGTTGGCTGAATAAATCTAAAAACCTTGTTGGGTAAGGCTTTTAGACTTTTTTCCTCTCAAAAAGTGCCAACTATTGGAGTGATCGGGGGTAAAATTCAGGTACTTTTTCCCTGAAAATTAGGTAATTGACCCCCTCAAAATCGGTAAAACCCTACACCCCACACCCCACACCCCACACCCCACACCCTGTCCCCACGAAAAACTTTTTGCCGCAAACCTTAAGTAGGGCTATTAACTATGATTATTTGGGTAAATGAACAGATTGACCCCTGCGGTTTAGTACAAGCTTGTATTGCCTGTCAAGATGAACAAGCAGCAAAAGATTGTCATCAAAGTTGGTTAACCAGTCTTACGGATGAACAAAAACAAGCGGGGTGGGTAGCAGTTTTAAGAACCGTAGAATCTTGGGATGATGTACCAGTAAATGCTCTGAAGTTAAGTTATTAACTATAACTAGGGTTTGCTGAATAAATCTAAAAACCTTATCCAACAAGGTTTTTAGACTTTTTTTCCCTCAAAAAGTGCCGACCCTTGGAGTGATTGGGGGGAAAATTCAGGGACTTTTTCCCTGAAAATTAGGTAATTGACCA
>NZ_JADBRW010000097.1:0-3237 GCF_020247025.1 Microcystis sp. M109S1 | reverse complement strand
CGTCACAAGTGAAGACTAGGAGACAATAGACCTATGTTAGAAGCGTATCATCAGCACGTTGCCGACCGAGCGAAATTAGGTATCCCTCCCCTTCCCCTCAACGCTCAACAAACGGCGGAATTATGCGAAATGCTCAAAAATACGCCCAAAGAACTCAAGGGAGATTCGAGTTATCCGACACCAATCCCTACGCTAAACAGGTTATCGATGCTTGGGCCAACGGCACTCGGTTTAGGGACTTGCGTAGGAATAATATCCCAGCCAGAAAATCGCTCTGTAGAAGAATCAGACCAGCCCTAAATGGCACATTATCAAAGCGCAAGTCCCTAATTGCTACACAACGAAAGCCCTGCTCTTAAATCAATCCCCAAAATGTTATCGCCCATGAAAAATTTTAATGAATTAGACGAACTGGAAGCTTTTCAGCGCCGTTTAGAGTCTGCTCGTCTGCGTCGTCGTCAGTTGGAAGAGCAGCGCAGACAACTAGAGAATGAATATACTTCCTACGATACACCAGAAAAACTGAAAGGACTGGCCGAAATTGCCGAGACAGCTACTGAATCACCGACTTTTAAGCCAAAATTTTGCCATTTTTATCATCGAAGAGTGACGAGAACGACAGCAGATATAGTGGAAGGGGTGATCGGAATTACCTTTGGAAGCAATATCCCCTTAGCGATCGTAGCCCTAATTATTATTAAATTGCTAAGGATGCTTCTGGAAAACCGTCTTGATGATTATTGCGCTCAGTCTGGAGAAAACGAACCAGAATCAAGATAAAAAACCTAAGATGCTTCATTAACAGATATTTCAGCTTTTTTGAGGGCAATTTGCCATTCTAAGTCAGCTATTTCTCGATCGAGTTCGACAATTTCACTATTAACTTGCTTTAAATCGGCGATAATTTCTTGTTTACTGCGTTTTCTACCGTAGATAGCCAGTTCATCCTCTTGTAATTTCTCAAGGATAGAGTCTAGGGAACCGGTTAAATCGGCCGAGGGATTGTCCATAATACCTAAACGCATTAAGACCTGTACCGCTTTGACAACGTCTTGCTGATAGGCTTCTCTAGAAGGGTAATCTTGGGGGTTTTTGAGATTTAAAGCGTCAATGATATTCATATTTCAGGTTATGAAGGTTAAATGCGAAACGGTGATTATGTCACACTTATATACCTCAAGTTTCTAAGAAATTCCCTAACAGGGATGGCAATATCTTTCATTTTAGAGTAGAAATCCTTGATTGTCAGTAGCGGTTATTGCCATACAACAATCACAAGTTTTTGTCTGTTACAATTTATACAAAATGCCGTGGGATTACCCCGACTGAAAACTCAAATCCGATTAGTGATCACTGATCACTGATTACTGATAAGATTGTTACGAAAATATAAACACGAAATTCTATAGTTAGCCATGACCCAAAACGGAAGCTCGAAGTCGATCGTTGTCTCTCCCTCGATCCTATCGGCGGATTTTAGTAAATTAGGAGCCGATATCGAGGCTGTGGATAAGGCAGGAGCCGATTGGATTCACGTTGATGTGATGGATGGTCGTTTTGTCCCGAATATCACCATTGGACCCCTGATTGTCTCCGCTATTCGTCCCTATACGAAAAAACCTTTAGATGTGCATTTAATGATCGTGGAACCGGAAAAATATGTGGCTGACTTTGCGAAAGCGGGTGCTGACATTATTTCTGTTCACGCTGAACATAATGCTTCTCCCCACCTCCATCGTACTCTTTGCCAAATCCGCGAACTCGGCAAACAAGCGGGTGTGGTATTAAATCCCTCCACTCCCCTAGATTTAATCGAATATGTGCTGCATTTGTGCGATTTAGTCTTAATTATGAGCGTTAACCCCGGTTTTGGTGGCCAGAGTTTTATCCCGGAAGTTGTCCCCAAAATCCGTCAATTACGCCAAATGTGCGATGAAAGAGGCTTGGATCCCTGGATTGAAGTCGATGGCGGCTTAAAACCGGCTAATACTTGGCAAGTTCTCGAAGCGGGTGCTAATGCGATTGTAGCAGGTTCGGCGGTATTTAATGCCCCCGATTACGCGACGGCGATCGAAGGTATCCGTAACAGCAAACGTCCCCAACCTCAATTAGTCACCGTTTAATTGCCGCGGGGGTGGGTTAGCTGTTGATTAATTATCTTAGTATTGGCACTAACCCACTCTGTTGATTTGTTCTAAAACCTGCCGCCATAAACCAGAATTAGAGACGGCTAAAACTTCGCTAGAATCAGCTTGTAGGGGATTACCTGACCAATCGCTAATTATTCCGCCCGCACCTTCAATAATCGGGATTAAAGCACAAAAATCGTAGTATTTCAGGTCTGATTCTAGGATTACCATCGGCATGGCAGTGCAGCCAGTGGCTAACATCATATAGTTATAACAATCACCCCCAAAAGCGGTACGTTTACAGACGGTTTGCAGCTGACGAGCGATCGCTTGTTGTCGTTCTGTGATAAACATTAAGGGAGTGGTGGAGGCTAAACAGGCATTTTTTAAGACAAGTTCCCGATCTTGACGGTAGGGATTAACAATCATCCGGTTATTATAAAGACTCGCTTTTCCCTTCACTCCTAACCAGCGATCGCCTAAAATCGGTTGATCGACAATTCCTAAAATCGGTTGATTTTCTGCCACTAGGCCGATTAAAGTCCCAAAAATCGGTAATCCCTTGACAAAAGAGGATGTTCCATCGATCGGATCCAACACCCAATAACGACCACTTTGGGCAGGAATATTGGCTCCTTCTTCGCGAATAACCCCATCTTCGGGTAATTCTCGCCGAATAATCGCCACCATCGCCTCCTCAGCTTCTTGATCGGCGATTGTTACTATTGAGGAAACTTGATCGAGTTTTGTCTCGGTTTCTAGATGGGGCTGCCGAAAATAGCGCCGGATAATCTCTCCAGAAGTGTCCGCTAATTGATGAGCTAGTTGGATAGTGCGATCAATATTCATCAATAAAAGTTATCTAGGGTCTGCTGAAAAAGTTTTTCGGTGGGGGTTGGGGGTTGGGGGTTGGGGGTTGGGGGTTGGGGGGTGGGGGGTGGGGGGTGGGGGGTGGGGTGTGGGGGGTGGGGGGATGGGGGATGGGGGATGGGTTTTACCGATTTTCAGGTGGTCAACTACCTAATTTTCAGGGAAAAAGTACCTGAATTTTCCCCCTGATCACTCCCATGCCTGGTACTTTTTGATTGACAAAAAGTCTAAAAGTCTT
>NZ_JADBRW010000096.1:0-2635 GCF_020247025.1 Microcystis sp. M109S1 | reverse complement strand
TTTGATTAGTCAATCTAGATATAGATAACTTTTACTTATCATTAGTCGTTGTCTGAGTACATAAATACTAAGAAAATCCCTAATTTTTTAGCCCCTATCATTTAGCGATCGCTATTGGACAAAAACTTTTCCATCTACTGAAATTTAGTAGGACCAGCAAAGAAATTAGTAAAAGCTGTTTATAGGTGTCTTAAACCTTGTGGCAAAGGGCCACAGCTAACCTCATTCAAGAAGTCTAATTCTTCTTGTTTTTTCTCCTCGGTTAACATTGAAGAAGTTTGACTGTATCCTACTCTTTCTTGTCTTTCGTACCCAGCTTGTGTTCTGACATAGCGAGCTTGATTGTAAACTAATCTTACACAGCCCAAGGTGTGCCGCAATAACGACTCTTGTTCGGGTGTTGGGTAAAATCGAAACTAATAGGCTTTCTCTATGCCTCACATTCTAGCATATATGGTGTAAATGCGCTAGTATTTAATAGTAAAGCCAACCTGAAACGACGGGGTTTCAGACCAAAATTTTCGATGATGTTGTTGAATTTGATCGTAACCTATTGTAGGTAGAATATACACTTTAGTTATTAATATGGTAATTTTTTTGTCCTGGGGAGCCTGATTGAGCAAAGAAATGCTATATTTCTATTAGCACCCTTGCCAAAATCTCTGGAGAGTTGAGTTACTAATATGGTTAAAATTATCGGTCGTCAATCCTTGGGAAGAAAACCCGTTTACGATATTGGTGTGGAGAAAGATCATAATTTTTTGCTGGGCAACGGGTTAATTGCCTCCAATTGTTTTAATAAATCTCACTCTACCGCTTATGCTTACGTCACCTATCAAACCGCTTATTTAAAAGCTAATTATCCTGTGGAATATATGACAGCGTTACTAACTGCTAGTAGCGATAATCAGGATAAGGTGGAAAAGTATCGAGAAAACTGTCAGAAAATGAATATCGATGTCGAACCTCCCGACATCAATCGATCGCAAAAACATTTTACCCCGATTGGACGCAAAATTCTCTTTGGTTTGTCCGCAGTTAGAAATCTGGGCGAAAATGCGATCGAGGCTATTTTAAAAGCGCGGGAAGCAACAGGAGGAAAGTTTACTTCCTTAGGGGATTTTTGTGAGCGTGTTGATTTGCGATTGGTCAACAAAAGAGCTTTAGAAACGCTAATTTATTGTGGTGCTTTTGATAAAATTCAACCCAATCGCCATCAATTAATTGAAGATTTAGAATTAGTAGTTGCCTGGGCGCAAAAACGCACCAAAGAGAAAGAAAGTGGTCAAATGAATATTTTTGATATGCTAGGAGGTAGCACAGAAAATAAACAAGAATCCGAGTTTGAACAGTCTCCCAGTGCGCCGGCAGTGGAAGATTTTTCCCTACAGGAAAAGTTAAGACTGGAAAAAGAACATTTAGGTTTTTATGTTTCCGAACATCCTTTAAAAGCTTTACAAAGAGCCGCTCAAGTCCTATCTCCTATCAATTTAGCCGACTTAGAAGAACACAAAACCAGAAAAAAAGTTAGTGCAATTGTCCTATTAAATGCCGTTAAGAAAATTATGACCAAAAAAGGGACTCCCATGGCTTTTTTAACCCTAGAAGATGCCTCGGGACAGTCGGAAGCGGTGGTTTTTTCCGATACCTATGAACGTCTGCAAAAATTATTAGTGGAGGAAGCAACTTTAATGGTGTGGGGAAAAGTTGATCGCCGAGATGATCGGGTACAATTAATTATCGAAGATGCGGAACCGATCGAAACCATTAAAATGGTGATGGTTAATTTATCGATGCAAGATGTCGTCAACCAAAATCGTCAAAATCTTCTTAAAAGTATTCTGCAATCGGGAGACAAACAAAAGGCAAAAGTTCCCATTATTGCCACCATTGGTGCGGGAACTCAGCGTCAATTTGTGCGTTTAGGACAAAACTATTGGGTAGAGGATGACAATTCGGTGCTAGAGTCTCTGAAAGTTGCGGGTTTTCAGGCTAATTCTGCACCTCTGATTAATCATTAAATGCTAACTGGCAATCACCCAAGAGCCATGGCTGCGCCAATATTGTTCCTGTAAAACCTTCTCGATTTCCTGTTTCGATAATAATTCTCTTTCGACCCACAAATCAAGACAAATATGGATTTTGATCACCTCTTTGACACTATTGCTACTCTTGTCCTCCATCATTCTCCTAGTGGAATGGAAACGGAAATCGATCGCCTGCTACTAGAACGCTTTCAAGAGTTAGGATTAGAAACATGGCAAGATCAAGCGGGAAATGTCATCGGCAAAATTAGAGGACAGGATTCGACCCAAAAAATTGCTATTACTGGTCATAAAGACGAAATTGGTGCTATTATCAAAGCAATTAATCCCGATGGTACTCTGCAAATTCGCCAACTCGGAGGAGCTTTTCCTTGGATTTACGGAGAGGGAGTGGTGGATATTATCGGTGATCAGGAAACAAGATCGGGGATTCTCTCCTTTGGTTCCCGTCATCGAAAATTTTGGGTGGGAAACCCCGCCGTTCTAGGTTGGCTTTACGTTAGAATCAAAAAGACCGTCTCGAAAACCAAGTGGGCGGACAGCACCTTGAAAACTCGGCTTAGGGAGTTCCGTTCAGAAAAGCTTGTCCG
>NZ_JADBRW010000095.1:0-20989 GCF_020247025.1 Microcystis sp. M109S1 | reverse complement strand
GGCCGAATTTGAAGTCTTTTCTGAACGAAACCCCCTACTATCTGTGGTCAAGGTTCAGTTTTTAGCTTGGTTATCGCTTTTTCCATTGTAGCTTAAAGCCGTCGTAAAACGACGGGGTTTTAACCCAAATTTTCGATAATCAGGACTAATTGCAATCATCGTCCTTATCACCCTTACAGTCACGGTTTTGTAAAATTAGCGGCCAAGAGGAACGGTCAAAATGGTTATCTTGACTATTAACCGCTAAAGTGTGAGGAATTGAACCTAACAGCAAGGAGACCACAACAAACAAGGTTAACGAGATTTTCATGGCTTTACTCCCTTAAACACCATCAGGTAATTGACCTATTTTTAGCATAGGGCTTTCCTTCTAGGATGTCAGTCCCATTGCCAAGACGGAGAAAGGGGTTAACATGGAAAAAAAGAGAATATAAGTAGAATAAAGTAGAACCCAATGAAACCACAGGGATGGGACGAGTTTCTTAAACATCTAGCTAGAGAATACGGTGTTCAAGGCAAGTTAAAGGAGATTTTTTTAGTTCGTTTTGCCTACGAAAATTGGCGTAAACCCGATGAGGAAATTTGGGAAATGGCTGAGGCCGCCAGCCATGAAACCTATAAAAAACAAATGACTAAAATCTATAGCTATTTCTCGGCAGATAAAGATAATGGCTGTCCCGAACTAGAATTAGGTAGTAAAGGACCGGGTAAGTTCCAAATCCTCCGAGAATGGTTCAAAGATCTCAAATATCCTCAATGGAAAAATTACCCCACTCCGATAGTAGCAGAAAAATCAGTTATAGATACTTATATTAGCCGCCCTCCCGTCGAAAGCGACTGTTATCAAGAAATTAATCGTCCGGGGTCACTTATTCGCATTAAAGCTCCCGAAAAGACCGGTAAAACTTCTCTCCTTAAACATCTGCTCGCTCAGGCAGATAGTTGGGGACATAGCACAGTTTATATTAATTGTCAAGTGGCAGAAAAGGCGATGTTTGCCAGTTTAGACCGATTTTGTCGCTGGTTTTCGGCAAATGTCAGCCGAGAATTGGGTTTAAAGCCTCAATTAGATGAATATTGGGATGAGGAACTATTTGGCAGTTTAATCAGTTGTCAAACCTATTTTCAGTCCTATCTTTTGGAACAGATTAACGGGCCTCTTTTTTTGGCCCTAGATAATTTAGACAGAATTTTCGAGTATCCCGACATCGCTAGGGATTTTCTGCCACTTTTGCGCTGTTGGCACGAAGAAGCTAATAATTTGGAAATCTGGCAAAATTTGCGGTTAGCGATTGCTAATTCCACGGAAATCTATATTCAATTGGACGCTAATCAATCTCCCTTTAATGTCGGTCGTGCGATTAAATTACCCGGTTTTAGTCTCGAACAACTGGAAAACTTGGCCAGTAGCTACGGATTGCCTAAAAATGAGGATAATCAGCGTTTTATCGGGGATTTAATTGCCTTAGTCTCTGGTCATCCCTATCTTAGTCGTTTGGCCCTGGAAGCGCAAGTGCGCGGGGAAAAAAATATTCTCCCTAATGCTGCTACCCAGGGAGGAATTTATGCGGCACACTTGCGTCATCACTGGGATAGTCTGCAAAAACAGCCGGAATTATTGACAGCGATGGGGGAAGTGGTCAATTCTCCCGATAAGGGAGCGCGATTAGAACCGATTACTGCCTATAAACTGGAAAGTATGGGTTTAATTCAGTTAAAAGGCGATCTAGCCCAGCCTAGCTGTCAATTATATCAGCTTTACTTCCGAGAAGAACAGACCAGCAGCGATCTCTAGTGGATAATTAGACATCAATAAGCATCGGGTGCGATTAAAGATTGTTCAACTTGCTAAAGATTGTAGTTCGGAAGTGGCATAAACTCTAACATTAACAGAAAATTGCCGATTTTAATCTTGTCCTAACCGAGCAAAATTGACAATTGAATGTGTAATTTTAAAAATATCTATCCCGTCAATCTCATCTAACCGCAAATGCTTAAAATTTTAGTTGATGGTACACCGATAAGACAAAATCCTAGTGGAATTGGATTATATGCTTATCACCTGATTGCCGAATTAGCTAAATTACAAAACCAAGAAAACTTTTCCCTGTCCCTCTGTTTTCAACCATCGGTAAAAAACTGGCTGCGGGGTAATCTTTCTATCCCCAAAAAACTGCAATCCTATCCAGAGGTTAAATGTTTACCAATTCCCGTCAGTCTTAGCAATATCTTAACCCGATTTCCTAATCCTCTAATTCCCTATCTAGAAAACTTTCTTGATTCTCCCGATATTCTCCACGGATTGGATCATGTGGTGTATCCTTGTGGTCAGAGTCGTAAAGTTATGACTATTCATGATGTTACTTTTATTAAATATCCTGAGTTTGTCACGGGGATTGTCAAAACCTACACCCAACGGATTAAACAATCTCTACAATGGACAGATTTAGTTATTGCTAACTCCGCAAGTACCAAACGAGATATTATCGAATATTTAGATGTAACCCCAGAGAAAATTTTTGTTACTCCCCTCGCAAGTCGTTATTCTTCCCTCCCCAATACTCCCTCATCTCTAACTATCACTAAACCCTATTTACTCTTTGTTAGTACCCTAGAACCACGAAAAAATATTATTAATCTTATCACTGCTTTTAACTATCTCAAGGACAGGTATAAATTAGACCATAATCTGATTCTGATTGGCAAAAAAGGATGGAAGTATGAACCAATTTTTGATAAAATATCTCAGTCTCCCTTTCGAGATAGTATCCAACATCTTGATTATCTTGCTGATGACTTAGTTGCGGATTATTATCAAAAAGCCGATGTTTTTGTCTATCCTTCTTTTTATGAAGGTTTTGGATTACCGGTTTTAGAAGCGATGACTTTAGGTTGTCCTGTGGTAACTGCTAATACTGCATCCTTACCCGAAGTCACGGGAGACTCCGCAATATTAATTAATCCCGATAATTACCTAGAAATTGCTGCGGCAATCTATCAGGTGATTAGTGATACCTCTCTCCGTCAAGACTTAATCACTCAAGGAAAAAAACAAGCGGCAAAATTCTCTTGGCAAAAAACCGCACAAGCTACTATAAAAGCTTATCGTTCTCTTTTATAATAAGTAAGTAGCTATAATTAAATTGAAGATAGATTTTGCCTCTGATCCCCCCTTAATCCCCCCTTGATAAGGGGGGTTTCTGACAACTTTTAACACCTACCTACTTAACTAGCTAATATCTATGAATAAAAATAAACAATTATTAATCAATCTCGCTTTTCTGGGTACTAAATATACTGGATTGACTACCTATACTAAAAATCTCATTCCCCAATTAGCCAACTTAAATCCTACCCTTATCACTTCTAATAGTTACCCAGATTTTAACACCTATCCTGTCTCGGCAAACCTCACCCAAGAACAGGGAACCAAAGGCAATATTAAGCGCTTAATTTGGACAGAAACCCAACTCTATCAAACCTATCAACAATTGAAGTCTTCCCTGCTATTTACCCCCATTCCCGAAGCACCTATTTATCGAAATTGCCGCTATATTGTCACGGTTCATGATTTAATTCCCCTGCGATTCCCGAAATTTTCTCCGCTAACTTTTTATAATAAATACTATTTACCCCAAGTCCTGAAAAAAGCTACACATATTATCGCTGTTTCCCAAGCAACTGCCGCCGATATTAATAAGTTTTTTAACATACCTCTTGACAAAATAACCGTGATTCTTTCTGGATATGATTCTCACAATTTTCGTCCTCTAAATCTGGCGACTCGTCCCTATTTTCTCTATCTTGGTCGTTATGATCCTCATAAAAATCTCGGTCGTTTAATTACTGCTTTTTCCCAAATCGACCCCGAATATCAATTATTAATTGTCGGTCAATTTGACCCGCGTTTTACCCCGGCTCTACAGCAACAGGTAGAAGCATTATCAATCTCTCAACGAGTGCAATTTTTAAACTATGTTTCCTATACAGAATTGCCGCAACTTTTAAACCAAGCAACTGCTTTAGTTTATCCCTCCCTTTGGGAAGGTTTCGGATTACCTGTACTAGAAGCGATCGCCTGTGGAACTCCTGTAATTACTTCTAATCTTTCTTCTCTCCCAGAAGTCACAGGAGATGCGGCAATTTTAATTAATCCCTATAGCATTGATGAGATGAGAGAGGCAATGCAGCAAATCGCTAAAAATAACCAATTGCGCTTAAATTTAAAATCTCTTAGTCACCGACGCGCCGAGCTTTTTAGTTGGGAAAAAACCGGACAAGAAACCGCCACAATTCTGCAAAGTTTTCTATAAAAATGGTGACAAAAAAAATTATCAATCATTGTAGCCATTCTTCGGGAATTTGAGCAACTTTTTCCTTACCATTAGGTTGATGAATAGGTTTTCCTAAAGGACGAATTTTGAGATTTCCTTGCAAATAAGCGGCGATTCTTTCCTGGGCAATTTTCACATATTCTGCTTCTTTTTCACTCCCCATCCCTCGACGATTGTGCATAATACTAGCAATCAGAGAAGTTCCAACCCCGGCAAAAGGATCGAAAACCCAATCCCCCTCATTTGTCAAGGCTAAAACACATCTTTCTACTAATTCGATCGGATATTGACAAGGATGAATAGTTTTTTCTGGATGATTAGATTTAACGTTGGGAATATCCCACAGTAACTCATCCCACTCTTGCGCTAAAAACTCCCAAACATCGCTGGGATTTTTCCCTAAAGGATTACCAGAAGGTTTACCGATATTTTTACCTTTAAAATGACGCTTACCAGGGTATTTAGCGGGGATTCTCACTGGATCAAGATTAAAGGTATATTGATCGGTTTTTGTCAACCATAAAATAGTTTCATATCTGCCAGAAAATCTTTTAGAAGTATGTAATCCATGGCCAAAATGCCAGACAATTCTATTTCTTAAAAAGAAACCCATTTGTTTAAATAGCTGATAATAAAAAATATCTAAAGGATAAACTTCACCCTCTTGAACGAAATTTCCCACCTGCCAGCAAATACTGCCATTATCTTGCAAGATTCTAGAGAATTCTCGCATAATTTTGGTTTGGGTTTCCAGATAAGTATCCAAAGAGATTTTTTTTTCGTAGTCTTTTCCTAAATTGTAGGGAGGAGAAGTAATAATCAAGCTCACAGAATTATCTGGTATAGTCTTAATAAAATTATTGCTATCTCCTTGATAAAGAATTATTTCAGCATCAGGTTGATAAAAGTCTCGCACTGATTTTGATTGAGAAAATAAGGGCAACTGATTCATAGACAATTTAGCAGAGAATATCCACTTTTAATTATATAATTTTCTGTACTAAAAATCGCAAAGATTTCGGGCTGTGTAAACTGGAAGTTTTACAATCTACCACCGCAGTTATTCAGTAAGCCCTAAGTATTCTGATTTATAGTACAATTGGGATACTCCCCATTTTACACCCAATATTCAAGAGAGCCGTTTTTTTAAACAATTAATGTCATCTGTAGCCAGCAAAGATAAGTAGCTGGTTATAATTAAATTAGAAATGGATTTTAGGTTCGATCCCCCCTGCCCCCCTTGATAAGGGGGGTGCCGATAGGCGGGGGGATCTGAAAGTTTTTAATACCTATCTACTTATAACAAAAATTCTACTTTTTTAGATAAAAATCGGGAAGAAATAGTCAGTATTTTTACTATTCTTCCCTTAACTCAGATTAGCTTAAACCCGGGACGCACTCGCCTAATTCCACTGTAAAAGGTTGCCAAGGACGAGGATCGATTACTTTTGTTGGTAAAGCATGGGATGTTAATAATTCTTGAAAAGATTCGGGACTACCCCCAGCACTTAACACCGCCATCAATAAACCTTTAAACTCAATATCACCACCGGCAGCCGTAGAAATAATATATTGGGGATGCAAGCGTTGACAGACTGCTAAAGCGCTTTCTTGTCCTTTGATTACCGGTCCGAGGAAAGGTATTTTTAAGTCAATCAAAGGAGTGATAATTACATCGATTTTACCCAAAGAATCGAGGGTAGGAGAGTGATATCCGTGGGGTTCGTAATAGATAGTTTGATTGGTCGCTAATTCCTTGATAATATAGCCATTTTCCACCAGAGTCGGCCCTACTGGAGAACCGGGGACAGCAGTAATTTTGATCGCATTGTCAAAGATATAACTAGAACCGTGGGTTAAAGGGATGGGATGGGTATAATTGAGGGATTTAACGACTTTTTCGGCATTCGGAGAAGCTACCACGGGAATTTGGCGATCGAGTACCTGTAAAGTAGGAGGATGAGCATGATCTTCTAAACCTTGGGAGAGAAGAATCAGATCGATATTTTCAGGAATGGCATGATTAGCGGTTTTTTTGCCCTCAAATAGCCAAGTTAAATTACCAAAAGTCAGGGAACCTACCAACCAAGGATCGAGAAGCAGGCGTTTTCCCCCGATTTCGATTAACCAAGAATTACTATCAAGCCAAGTTAACTGCATATAAGAAGAATGGGGATTTTCTTAATTTAATTTAACATTAGCATTAATTTTTCTGGGGTTGGGGGTTTTTCAGTCATCAGTGAATGCCATTGATAGCAGTTATCTTAATGGTGAGGTACGAAGTCTCTGGTTTTAGGGAACAGGCAACAGTAGTTGGTCGTCTGGGGATGATACCAAATTAGGTTACACTTCATCTTTAGGAGAAACACTGTAACACTCCTCACTCAATGCTGGTCACTGAAAACCCAAATCTGATTACTGATCACTGATCACTGATCAGTCAAGGCTTAAGAAATAGGGAAAGTTTAGCTATCTTAGGGAAAGTAGGCGCTAAAAGGGGAGGAAGAACGCATCAGCCGAGACTGAATTTCTATGACTAAACGTACCTTCGGTGTTATCGGACTAGCTGTCATGGGAGAAAATCTCGCTCTCAATGTGGAGAGTCGGGGTTTTCCTATCGCTGTTTACAATCGCACCGCCAGCAAAACTAAAGAATTTATGGAAACTCGCGCCGTCGGCAAGGATGTCAAGGCGGCCTATAGTTTAGAAGAATTCGTCCAAATTTTAGAGCGTCCCCGCAAAATTCTGGTCATGGTAAAAGCTGGCCCGCCGGTGGATGCCGTGATTGAACAATTAAAACCCCTTCTCGAAGAAGGAGATATGATTATCGATGGCGGTAACTCCCTCTACGAGGACACAGAAAGACGCACCCGCGACCTAGAATCGACCACTAAACTCGGTTTTGTCGGCATGGGAGTCAGTGGTGGCGAAGAAGGCGCTCTGCACGGTCCTTCCCTGATGCCGGGGGGTACAGAGTTCGCCTATCGGGAATTAGAGCCGATTTTAACCAAAATTGCCGCCCAAGTCGATGATGGTCCCTGTGTCACCTATGTGGGATCTGGTGGTGCGGGCCATTATGTGAAAATGGTTCACAATGGCATCGAGTACGGCGATATGCAGTTAATTGCGGAAGCCTACGATGTGCTGAAAAATGGTCTAGGACTAAGCAATCAGCAGTTACAGGAAACTTTCGCCGAGTGGAATCGCACCGATGAGCTTAATTCTTATTTAATTGAAATTACCGCCGATATCTTTAAGTATGTTGACCCGGAAACCGGTCATCATTTGGTAGATTTAATCCTGGATTCGGCGGGACAAAAGGGAACCGGACGCTGGACCGTGTTAAGTTCCTTGGAGTTGGGGGTGTCAATTCCGACTATTTATGCTGCGGTTAATGCTCGCGTTATGTCCGCTTATAAGGATGAACGGGTGGCAGCCGCCAAAGAGTTACCCGGACCTGGGGAAACCTATCCGGGGGATGCGGCACTATTTGTGGATAAAGTGCGTGATGCTCTTTACTGCTCGAAAATGTGTTCCTATGCCCAGGGTATGGCTTTAATCGCTAAAGCTTCTCAGGAGTTTAACTATAATATCAGTCTGCCGGAATCGGCCCGGATTTGGAAGGGCGGCTGTATTATTCGCGCCAGTTTTTTGGATAAAATTCGCAAAGCTTTTGCGGAAAATCCGGGGCTGCCGAATTTGTTGTTAGCACCGGAATTTAAGCAAAGTATCCTCGATCGCCAAGAGGCATGGCGTGAGGTGTTAGTCTTGGCTAATAAGTTGGGAATTCCTGTTCCGGCTTTTAGTTCTTCTTTGGACTATTTTGATAGTTATCGTCGGGCCAATTTACCGCAAAATCTCACCCAAGCACAACGGGATTACTTTGGCGCTCATACCTACGAACGTACCGATAAACCCAGAGGTGAGTTTTTCCATACGGAATGGATGACTGAATCGTAAAGCTATCTAATATTTTTTCCCCTTTTTATTTCTGGTAAAAAGGGGGGATTTTTTTCGATATTTTGCTGATTAAGAGTTAACTATCGGTCAAGAAATTTCGATAACCCTTGAGCAAATTGTTCGGCAGTCAAGCTCCAACCTCGGTTGACAGGGACTAAAAGAGCGCCGGTGCTGAGAAGTAACCCCATGGTTGCCAATCGCTTCTAGGTGTTGAGCAGTGCCATAACCCTTGTGACGAGCGAGTCCATAATCGGGATAGCGTCTGTCCCAACGAGTAATTAAGTCATCGCGCCAGACTTTCGCCACGATACTGGCCGCCGCAATTACCGGGGATTGTTGATCTCCCTGAATTACCGCCTTTTGGGGGATTGACAAATCTTTAATAATGTGCTTACCATCGACCCAGCAGAGACTGGGGGAAAGGGGTAATTTCCCGATAGCTCGGCTCATCGCCAGTAGGGAGGCATGAAAAATATTCAAGCGATCGATCTCTTTCACGGTAGCATAACCGATGCGACAAACAAAATCCCGTTGTATTTGCCGGCTCAACTTTTGCCGTTTTTGGGGGCTAAGTTGCTTACTATCCTTCACCCCCAACTCCCACAGCCGCGCAAAACCAGAGGGGACAGTGACCACTACCGCCGCCACCACGGGGCCAAATAAAGCCCCGCGCCCCACTTCATCGACACCGGCAATTAAGGGTTCTGCGCTCATTACGGCTCGGCAGTGGCGGAGGAACGACGACGACGACGACGCAGCACCGCGGTTTCAGGCTCTATTTGTGGCTCCTCTGTCACCTCGGCGCTCACCGGGGTCTCTAAAGGAATGAATTCGCCGAGAAAAACTGGAGTTTCGGTCGTAATCGGTTCGGGCGTAAAAGTCACTGGTGGACTAGCTTCTTGGTTGATTTCCTGACTAACTTCGCTAGTGGTGGAACGACGACGACGGCGCACCAAGGAACGATTTTCGGCTTCCTCGCTGGTTTCCGTCGCCTCTACTGGGGTAGCGGCGGCTGTGTCCTCGACTTCTAGGGTGGGAGTCAAGGATATTTCAGGAGTGGCAAGCATTTCTGGGTTTTCCGCCTCCCTTTCCCCTGCCAGTTTCACGGAAACAATCACCGATTTCGGGTCTTTAAACTCCTTATCCACCAGAATCAGGGGAGAAATGCCCATTAAAGAATAAACTTCCTGTTCTACCGGGGTCATTTCCACGGAAACCCGCTCCCGTTCGCTGACGGGGATATTTTTGACGGCGCTGGCATCTTCTCCCCGTTTCGAGAGACGGGCGGGGCGTTCTCGTTTTTCCTCAAAGCGTTGGGGTTCTAATTCCGGCTCGATTTCGTTGTTAACACCGTTAGTAGAGGCTTTTTCGCCCCGTTCCTCTTTTAGTAACAGTTCCGAGGGACGACGACGACGGCGACGGCGAGAATTATTAACCTGTTCTTGATAGTTGGGATGGAAGGAAAGATCCATCCCTTGGGCGTTTTCTTCGGCCTCAAATTCGGAGAAAACTTCTAGATAGGGTTCGGCCGCCGCAACGCTAGGAGCGCTCTTATCGGGTAGAACCTTTGTATTAGTCGGAGCAACGATAAAGGTTTCTTTTTCCGCGCGGCTAAGGGTGGGGGTTTCTAGGGCGATGGCATTGCCCTCTCCGGGTAGATGGGCTAAATGGCCCAGTCCGCCGCAATGGTCACAGGTTTTGCCGAATAATTCATAAATGTTTTTCCCCTGACGCTTACGAGTTAATTCCACTAACCCCAATTCCGATAATTGGGCAATCTGGGGCCGGGCCTTATCGCTTTTCAGGGCCTTATTAAACAATTCCAGCAGTTTCAACTGGTCGCGACGGGAATCCATATCGATGAAGTCCACCACCACCACACCGCCGATATTTCTCAAGCGCAGTTGTCGGGCGATTTCTGTGGCGGCCTCGCTATTAGTCCAGAGTACGGTTTCTCGGGCCGTGGCCGAACGGGTAAAGGAACCGGAGTTAACATCAATTACCGTTAAAGCTTCCGTCGGTTCGATGATAATGTAGCCGCCGGAGGGTAAATCAACCCGGGGTTTGAGGGCCTCGCGAATGGCGGCGTTAACCCGGAAATAGTCGAGAATTGGCTGGGTTTCCCGATGGGAGTCGATATAAACCCCTTCGAGAGCTTTGCCGCCGCCCCAGTTCGTCAATTGCTGTTTAACTCGTTTTACCGCCACCGGGTTATCCACAACAATGCGATTGACATCGGCACTGTACATATCCCGCAAAACCCTTTGAATAAAGTCATCATCGCGGTTAAGCAGGGCCGGGGCGCGGCTGCTGACGGCCATCTGTTGGATGCTCTCCCACTGTTTTTGCAGAAATTCCAAATCCTCGATAATCGCTTCTTCCGCTTTGCCTTCGGCCTCGGTGCGTACCAGCAAACCCATCCCCGCCGGTTTGACCAAAATCCCTAAAGCTCGTAAACGGGAGCGCTCGTCTTCACTGCGGATGCGACGGGAAAGATTCACCCCGCGACCATTGGGCATCAATACCAGATAACGACCAGGGAGAGTGACATTTCCCGTTAGCCGCGGTCCCTTGTTGCCGGTGGGTTCCTTCATTACCTGTACCAGCACTTTTTGCTGGGGGGCCAGTAATTCCGTGATAGCACCGGCGGTTTTTTTCAGTCTTAAGGGGCCCAGGTCGGTGACATGAATAAAGCCATTGCGTTCCGCATCGCCAATATTGACGAAGGCTGCATCTATCCCGGGGATGACGTTTTCTACTAATCCTAGATAGATGTCCCCCACCTGCTGATTACCTGTGGCTACAACTAATTCCTGAATTTGATCTTCCCAAAAAACAGCCGCTATATGGTGTTGTTCGGCTATGATTATTTGTTTTGGCATTCAATTTCCTCAATCTTTCGGTTTCAAAAGCGACGGACCATGGGCTATTTGTCTATGCTTTGAGGCTACTTCTGGAAATCTGGTCTTGTTAAGAAAGTTCTAAGAAGATGAGTCCGCATCGTTAAAGCCTCATCTTGATGTTCATCTGCCTCTCAGACCTGGGAACTGAGTCTTGGTTTCAGTTGTTAAGTCTGTTTGGCAAGTGCCGGCTTGACCCACAATTAGGTAAGCACAGCCAGGAGACGAGATTTTCAATTAATCCCTGAGTCTTGCTCGATAACAGCATTTTTTATCCGTTTCCGCCAGTTCTGTCTATCAGAATCTAGGAAAAAAGGAGTTTTTGAGTTACTCCCCTCGGCAACAGGTTTCTGTGGAAGGGAAAATAGCGCACTTTTCGATTTTCCAAAAACCACGATTCTTTTAAGAAATGCTTTAATCGAGTCTTATAGACGACTATAACTCACTCGGTCACTCTCTGACAAGACGATGATCCCCTGACCAAGATAAATTTTTCGGGGCAAGAAAGGAGTCAGGAGCAATGATAGGCAATAAAATAGACATAAAAAGCTATCTAGCTGACTTTTCAGGCTAAAATTCCCTTTTTATCCCCTTTTTGCTTTCTAAAGAATTAATTAACCCGCTAGTCTAGTTAGGATTATTGACGAGATGACCGGATTGACGGTTTCCTTAATCCCTTAATTCCTGTTCAGACAAGGCGATAACGTTCAAAATTCCCTGTAAATCGGCTTCTGACTCGATTTCTAGCAATTCTTGCAGGTAGGGACGATAACGGTATAGTCGATAACCTTTCCCCTCTAACCATCGGGCCACGGCTAAATTACTGCCTTGATTAAACGCTCAATTAAAAGTTGACTGGAGATAAGCTGTTCGTAATTTAAATTGCTTGTTGAGACGAAGCAAGAGGCAGCACTAAAGGGATTGGGGGAGATTCGGCTAATCTAAGAATAAGCGGTTTAAACACCTCTTAGCTTACTGACGATAAAGCGCTAAATAATCACTCATAATCTAGTATGGCCTGCACCCATTTGGGCGGACGAGAAATCGGATTACCAAGGCGATCAAGAACTAATAACGCCACTAAATGCACGGCAAATAGGTATAATAAACTATTGACAAATATACCCACAACTGCCATCGATTGCACTTGCAGCAGCGTCGGTTTAGCGAGAATCCCTAACTGGGTGAAAATCCAATCGATAAAATTAGTCGCTTGGGTAATCACATATAACCAAAGATTTTCGCCTAAAAGAATTGAAAATAGCCAAAAACGAAAGAATAAACCAAAAGCCCCCAACAGTCCCCCAGTCAAGATAGAAAATTCCCAGCGCGCACCCCGGCGCCAGCATAGCCCCAATTGTAACCCCATCAAGCCGTGGGGAATCAAAAAGACGATACTGCGAGTCGGTCCCATCAACACCGACAAAAGTAAACTAGAAACTAATGCTGTCATGGAAGCACAACGAGCGCCCCAACGTAAATAGGCTAAAGCGATAGGAATCGGGAAGAAAACCCTTAATAACGGTCCGAGGGGAAAATAATAGTCAATTAACCAGATTAAACTGGTAGCACTGGCCAAAAAAGCCGTCTCCACCGTGATCAGGGTAGCGATAGACTTGAGAGGAGATGGTTGGATAGGTTTGGCAGTGGGTTTATCTAGGGGTTTCTCCTCTTCCCCCAGATCTACCCAATTGCTTTCATCTATTGTCTCTTCTGAGGATTGAGCGGGAGAATTAGCGTTAGAATCATTCATTCTATCAGTTATCCGGTGGTCGGGACGGGTTGGCAAGCTATTCTTAGCTTAGACTTGTGACTCCCAGTCAGGCAAGAGGCAAAAAATACTAAGCTGTTGACTATCTAAATGGGTGAGGGGTGGGGTAATTTACGGAAAATATTCCTATTTTCACTGAAAAAAACTGGCTCTAAATACCTTCTAAATCGGCTCCTAACTCCCGTAAGCGAGATTTTAATTGTTCTATTTGTTGTAAAGCTAAAACCTTCTCTTGACGTTCCTGTTTAGCCACTTCTGCGGGGGTAGGAATTAATTCAGCCTCCCTATTAAAATAGCGTAATTGTTGTTGATAAATACCCAGAAATAAGCCTAAGCGATCGCTCCATAGCCAACCCCTGTCCGTCGGTTCAATTGCTTGATATTGCCCTTCCATGAGCCGAAATCCTTGTAATTCTAAGGTTTCAGGATCGAACCAAAAATAATCGGGAGTGCGAAAAATATCTTGATAAATTTGTTTTTTCTCGCCGCGATCTATTTTGGCGGTACTAGGAGACAGAATTTCCACGATAACATCGGGATATTTGCCCCCTTCTCCCCAAACTACCCAACTTTTTCGCTCTAAGCGTCTTTCTGTTCCCAAAACGACAAAAAAATCTGGGCCGCGAAAATCCGAGGATTTTTTCTGATTAGGACTATAATAAATGCTCAAATTAGCGGCGGCAAAATAATCATTACGATCTTGCCATAACCATTCTAAAGACTGAAGTAAAATCAGAATTTGTTGTAAATGAGCGTAGCTTTCCAAGGGGGGTTCCTCACTCCAGATATCCCTGGGGGGAAATTTTACCTCATCCGCACAGGACTCGTTATTATCGATGATGGGAAAAGTGGTCATCTTTTTTGAGGTTGGGTGTCGGTCATCTCATTATATCAAAAAAGGTGGGCTATAAACCCACCAGAAAAGTAATCAAAAAACCTCAACGATAATTAGGACTTTGGATATCTCTAAGACGCGCTTCGGGACGTTTAAATCTGTCCATTTGTGCCTCAAAGAATTGACGATTTTTGAGTAAATGTTTGGGATTAGGATCGTCGAGGGGATAGAGCAAAGCAGTGCGTAGAGCTTGAATAACTGCCGAAGTAACATTATACATTGATCGCTGAAAACTAATGCCCAATTGAATCAAAATATCGTCTTCCCCCCGGCAGTGTTGCTGATAGTAATCGATCAGATATTGGGGCAAGAAATGATACATATCATCCATTAACAATGTGGGGGGAATTCCCGCAGTACCCACGGGGAAAACATCAGCGTAAAGAATGCCATAGTGAAAGTCTTTTTGTTGGTAGGGAACCTGTTTTGCTTGGGCATTATAGGACTTTGTACCCCGGAAGGGAGCAGTACGATAAAAGACTGCTTCCACATAGGGTAAAGCCGCTTCATAAAGCCAAGTAAAAGCCTTTGATTTGGGGATAATTTCGTAGCATTGACCATCAATATAAACGTGATGATAAATTGGCCGTCCAGCGATGGCAAAAATGCCATTAACGAGGAAATTCATAGCATCAGGAACACCTTTAAACCCGCCTTCATCGTAGATATCGGACATCTCGAAAAACACCGGGGCCATCACTTCCCAGAATAGTCCTAAATTGGAGTAATAGGACATCATCCGCACCTGTTCCAAAAACATATCGGGGAACAGGTCATAAAGTTTCATCATCACGGGGTTTTTCTTGAAATAGGCCTTAATAGCGCGGTCGGCATTTTGGCGATATTCTTCTGAATCAAGATAGGCATCAAATAAACCCCAACCCATATCGCGGCCATGCCACAACATGGCTTGCATACAAGCTTCGGCAAATTCCATATTAATTCGGTCATGCCAAAGATGATGGATTAATCTGGGCATTTTTTGGGTTTTACCTTTATCCATGAATTCTAACAATTCAGGGTGAGCAGAACCCGTGCCGCGCCAGATGCGTAAATCGGCATTATCGCCAGCGTAATGATTTTGTAAGTCCAGGTATTCTTGGGGCAGAAAATATTTAAAAAAGGGCAAAGGATCGAGGAAAACTCGTTCGGCAATGTAGAGAAGATCACGCCAATAAAAATCCATCGGTACGGCATAAGCTTTATAAATGCCGATAATTTGCATCAGGTTTTCGGGAGTATCCGGTAACATGGATCCACCCGCTTCTAAACGCTGGATAATGTCGGCAAATTCGTGAGTAGAAGGGGGAAGTTTGGCTTTGATTAATGTCCCAGTCATAGTTTTAGGTAAAGTAATTAGCGGCGGTTACAATAATTCGGAAACAGCAAGGGATAACTAACTATTACTCAAAAATTTACCCCGATTCAACCAGTTGGTTTTTGAGGACTTTTGCGGAGATTTTTTGAAGACAAAACTAGGTTTTGCTTCTCCCGATAAGCTGGCAACCATCGAGTTAGTGGTGGGTTCAATCCAACGGACTAAATAATTGGGTTGAATACCTAAAAAGACGATTAATACCATTAGGACAAAAGCGGGGATAGTTTCCGATTTCAAGACTTTGGGATAGTAGGCAAGTTTGTTATCCAATTTACCAAAACAGGTGCGATTAAGCAGGATAACAAAGTAAACCGCCGTTAAACCGGAAGCGATGATACAGAGAACCGTCTGCACGGGAAAACGCGAAAAACTACCCTGAAAAACGATAAATTCCGCCACAAATCCCACTAATCCGGGGATACCTGCGCTGGCCATACCGGCGAGAATTAACAGGGAGCTAACCAGGGGTAAACCGCGAATTGGGTTCATTAAACCGTTTAAAACGTCTAAATCTCTAGTTCCGGCTTTGCGTTCGACAATGCCCACCAGATAAAATAAGAGGGCGAGAATGAGACCGTGGCTAATCATTTGCGCGACGGCACCAAGGACGCTTAAACCCGTGCCGGCGGCGGCTGCTACCAGTATATAGCCCATGTGACCGATCGAACTGTAGGCCACCATGCGTTTAATGTCTTTTTGGGCAATAGCGCTCAAGGCCCCGTAAATAACGCTAATAACGCCGACAATTGCCAGTCCGGGGGCGATTAAAGACCAAGTTTCGGGGAATAATTGCAGACCAAAGCGAACTAAGCCATAAGTACCGAGTTTAGCGAGGATACCACCTAATAAAATTGCTGTAGCGGGGGAAGCTTCCGTATAGGCATCCGGTAGCCAAGTATGGAGAGGTACGAGGGGGATTTTGATGCCAAATCCCACTAACAGCAGAGTTAAGAGCAGTAATTGGGTTTTTTGGGAGAAATCGGCGGTCGAGAGGGAGGAATAGTCAAAAGTACCACCGTTGAGGAAACCTATGCCTAAAAATGCCGCTAGGACTAATAACCCGGAGACAGCAGTGTAGAGAAGGAATTTAATCGAAGCATAGCCACGTTTTTCGCCTCCCCAGATAGCAATCATCAGATAAAAGGGGATTAATTCTAGTTCATAGAAAACGATGAACAGCAGCAGGTTTTTGGCCATTAATGCCCCAGAAACCCCGGCGTTAATCAGGAGGATTAGGATGTAATAAAGTCGGGGACGATCTATTTTTTCTTCGCTACTATAGATAGCTATTCCTGTCAAGAAACAGTTTAAAATAATTAACGGTAAGGACAAACCATCGACTCCGAGGTTATAACTTAAACCGATTGGTTTTGCCCATTCGCGGTATTCAGAAAATTGAAAGCCATTGCTGGTTAAGTTATATTGGGTCAGCAGATATAAAGACCAAAAGAGGACGGCGGCAACAAAAAAGAGGGTAATTTGACGTAATTTTGCTGGGGCAAATTTATCGGGGAAAAGACCGACGATAATTGCTCCAATTATTGGCAACCAAAGCAGGGTACTGAGCATATTGGTATCGATCGAATTTACAATGACTGGGATGAGAAAACGATTAGCCAACCAACAGGATGACTAATCTGGAATTGACTAAATTAAACTCACTTTTCCGCTATCGAGATCATAGTAGGCTCCGACAACTTTTAATTGTTTGCCGTCCACTAATTCACCGATAACTGGGGATTTGCCTAATTTCTCTACTTGATAGTTAACATTGGATTTAATTGCTCGCTCAAGTTTGTTAGAACCGGGTTGTCTTTCGGCTCGATCAACTCCCACCTGTAGGCCATCGATTAAACGACCGATTTGTCCGGGAAAACGACCCCCTTCAATGGTGGCTTTTACCGCTCCACAACGGGAATGGCCGAGAACAATAATTACCTTAGCTCCTAATACCAACGTGCCGAATTCGAGGCTACCAATTTCTTCGGAAGTGGCTAAATTTCCCGCTACCCGACAAACAAATAGATCTCCTAATCCGCGATCAAAAACGATTTCTGCCGGCACGCGAGAATCGGCACAGCCCAAAATTGCCGCAAAAGGGGCTTGACTTTCGGCCACTTCTGTGAGTCGAGCTTGATCGCGGTTAGGACTTTTTTGTCTTCGTTCCCAGAAACGTTGATTGCCTTCCATGAGCATAGTTAAAGCTTGGTCGGGGGTCAATCCTTTATTTTGAGCAGTCAGCCATGGCTCAGAATTAACAGCAGTTTGGGCGTTAGTTTGGGACAGTTGCGAGCCTAAAATAGTAGCGGCCAGACCAGTTCCCAAAAAACCACCACCATAACGGATTAATTGGCGACGAGAGGTATTGAACATAGCTAGTTGTTTCCATATAATCAGGACAAGTCCTATTGTCGGGGCAAGGGATACTAAAGAAAAGCCTAAGTTATCAAATCTTTAACTGAAAACTAGAGAAATTTGTGATAACAACGGCCAACAGATGATAATACCGATCAAAGCGACCCCCAAAATAATCGACAGAAAGTAAAATTGGGTTTGGCCCGAAACGTTATATTTCAAACTCTGACCACCAAAAACCGTGGCTAATCCCACCAGGTTAACGACACCATCCACCAGAAAGGTATCGATCCAGTTAATAATTTGCGAGATTAATCCGACGACAAAAACGATGGTAACTTTATACAATTGGGCTGTATAAAGGTCGTTGGCAAAGAAATCTTGAACGGCTTTGGGTTGAAAAACGATCGGTTTGGAGATATTTTCATTCAGGTAAACATAGGCTGCCGGAATTACGCCAGCAGCGGTGGAAAGTACCAAGAGAAAAGCCACTCCCAGATTTAAGTTACTTGGTAATAAATGCCATTGCGCCAATAAAATCGGCAGATGAAGGGCGAAACCCATGGTCACAGTCATGGGGATAACTAAGGGCCAAAGAGCTTCCGGAGAGCGCAGGGTCATCGGTTTGATTTTACCGCCAAAGAAAACGCAAAATTCTCTAGTGACACTAAAAGCAGTTAAGGCATTGACCAACAATAGCACTAATAACAGTAAACCACTGATTTCCGAGAGGCGATCGCCCATGCGCGCTAATGCCCAAAAACCACCAAAGGGAGGCAGTGCGACTAAACTAGCGGCACCAACGAGATAACAAATACCAGAAACGGGACGACGGGACCATAAACCGCCGTATTGGCTTAAATCTTGGCTGATATTATTCCAAATGATGTTACCCACCACCATGACTAACAGGGACATAGCGATCGCGTATGTAAAGAGTAACACTAAAGCGGTTTCCGTTTGTCCGGTGGCAACAGCGATAAAAATCAGTCCCATGTAGGCACTGACGGAATAGGAAAGGGAGCGCTTGACATCGATCTGGGCGATCGCAATTAATCCCGCACCGATGGCAGTGACAGAGCCAACAATGGTCATCACCTGCAAGGTTAAGGGCGATAATTGTAGCACCGGCTCTAATTTCACTAATAACCAAGCACCAGTGGAAACGACGACGGTATTCCGCAGAATTGTCGCTGGCATCGGTCCTTCCATGGCCTCATCTAGCCATAAATGTAGAGGAAATTGAGCGCATTTGCCCATCGGACCAGCAATCAGGGCTAAACAGAGTAAATTAGCCACATTGGGGTTTAAATTGGCTGTGGCCGCCCATTCTGCCAATTGGTCAAAGTTCCATGTTCCCGCAAGGGGTAAAAGGGCCACTACTCCCATCAACAGGATTAAATCGCCAATCCGTTTAGTCAGAAAAGCATCCCGCGCCCCCGTCACCACCAGAGATTGATTGAACCAGAAACCAATCAGCAGATAAGTGCCGAGGGTGAGAACTTCTAGCACACAATAGCTGAAAAATAGCGAATTACAGATAACGAGGGCGCACATACCCCCTTCAAAGAGAGCGACGAGAGAATAAAACCTTGCCCAACCCCAATCCATTTCTAGATAGGCGATCGCATATACCTGAGCGGCGAGGTTTAAGCCGGTAATTAGCAGTAACGCCCCAATATTAACAGCTGAAATCTGCACATCTAAAGATATGCTTAAATTTGCGGCATTTAGCCAATTAAATGCTATGGATTGAGGCGGACGACCCCAAACGGCGATCAAAGCAAAAAGGCTATGCAAAAAAGCCCAGCAGGTCATGATCAAGTTCAGATAACCGGCCGGTCGCGGGCCGGTTTGCCGGATAATACCGGGAGACCAAGGTAGAGCGAGAAGTGCGCCCGCAAAGGCGTAAAGAGGTACCAACCAGATAGTCTGGCTGAAGGACTCGAACATATAAACACCTCAAGAAAAAAAATGATCCTGAATTAAAGTTTAAGGTTTAATGGCTCACTAATAAGCTGTCACCATTTTTTAACGGGGCATTAATCGGGATAGTTTGACTAGCTTCCAGCAGGTATTTTAAAAAAGCATCAGCAATCACGGAAAGTTGTTTTCCGGCCAAGTAACAAACGTACCAATTGTGCTGAATCGGAAAATGTTCCACGTCGAGGATGGCTAATTCGCCGTTTTCCCCTTCCGAGATGAGAGTATGCTTAGATAGTACCGATAGTCCTAAACCGCCAGAAATAGCCTGTTTAATCGCCTCGTTACTGCCTAATTCCAAGCGCACCTTCACCTTAATATCGTGGAGATTAAATAATTTTTGTACCGCTTGGCGGGTTCCAGATCCCGATTCGCGCATAATAAAAGGTTGCTGGTTGAGGGATTCAAGGGGGAGATTTTTCTTACCCACCAATGGATGATCTCGTCGCGCCACCACCACTAGGGGATTTTCGAGGAAAGACTGAGAACAAAGTTCCACTTCTTCTGGCGGTTGACTGAGAATATAGAGGTCATCCTCGTTGTTTAACATTCGCTCTTGCAGTTTCTGATGATTAGTCACTTGCAGGGCGATGTCAATACCGGGATACTGTTGACAGAATGCCCCCAGTAATCGCGGTACAAAGTATTTAGCGGTAGTAATTACGCCTAAAGTCAGCTTTCCCTGTCTAGTTCCTTTAATATCGGCCACTTTCATTTGAAAGTTGTCCAATTTATCAAAAATCTCTTGACAGGTGAACAGTAATTCCTTACCCGCTTCGGTTAAAAATAAACGTTTGCCAATTTGCTCGAATAGCGGTAAACCCACGGCTTTGGTGAGTTGTTTGACTTGGGTTGAGACGGTAGGTTGAGTGATAAATAACTCCTCGGCCGCCTTGGTAAAGCTACTGTGTCGAGCGGTAGCCTCAAAAACCCTTAACTGGTGCAGGGTTGCCTGTATCAAGTTCTTATCCCCTTCTCAATAACAACTATTTGTCACCATCAATCCTAACGTTTTTATAGATTCTAGTCAATTAATTTTTTGATAAATATAGACTTTAATAGATATAACCGCCGCTTAAGACCTTTTTCAGCTTTTTCTCCCCATACCCCACACCCCACACCCCATTACCCCATCTACCCAATTCTTAATTAATAATTGATAATTCCTATTAATATATTTTAATTTCAGCTTTCATGATCGATAAAAATCTTGCTATAATCAGAAAAAAACCATCTATTAAAAATAAAAGACAATGGTTAGTTATCTTGATATTGACGACGATCTTCTTTTCCCCGATAGCGATGGTCAACCGATGGCAGATAATACCGAACAATATGAGTGGATTGTCAAAATTAAGGAGAATTTAGAGATTATCTTTGCGGATGACCCTAAGGTGTTTATTGCCGGAGATT
>NZ_JADBRW010000094.1:0-7650 GCF_020247025.1 Microcystis sp. M109S1 | reverse complement strand
TTAAACTTATTGTATAATCTGAGTAGAAATCTAGAAGCGTTATCGAAAAAAACACAGGAGGATAGGCAGTTTATTATGCGTTTAGCTCCACTTTACCAACAGGATAGAGAACAAGCGGTTCAAGAGGGGGTACAGCAAGGTCTTGAACAGGGTAGAATTCAAGAAGCCAATCTTGTTATTAGACTTCTTCAACGACGTTTCGGTGAAATACCCCAGAATCTAGAAGAAACCATCCGCAGCCTTCCTGTGGAGCGATTAGAAGACTTAGGACTCGCTTTATTAGACTTTGACACCTTGACAGATTTAGATAACTGGTTGCATTCGTGAGCAATAGCGATCGCTTTACCTTTTAATCCTATTCTATAGTTAACGGATCCACATCGATCGCCATACTTACCTTGGGTAAAACTAAGCTTTTCAGAGGACGAAAAAGACCACCGATATCAGCCTTATCTCCCGATGATTTTAACAGAATTTGCCAGCGATAACGGTTAGCCACGCGCATAATTGTTGCGGGTGCAGGTCCCAATATATTCCAATCGGAACCGAAATTATTAACACATTCCTCCGCGACATTTTCGGCACTTTTCTGCACTGCTTCCCCATCTAAACCACTAAAGCGAATTAAGACTAAACTACCGTAGGGAGGATAATTTAAACCCTCTCTCTGCATTAATTCCGTCTCGACAAAACCCTCATAATCGTGGGTTTGCACTGCTCTAATCACGGGATGTTCGGGGGTATAGGTTTGGATAATGACCTTTCCTTCTCTTTCTCCCCTTCCTGCTCTCCCTGCTACTTGAGTGAGGGTTTGAAAAGCGCGTTCGGAGGCGCGATAATCGGAGTGATAAAGTAGGCCATCGGCTGCCATTACTCCCACTAGGGTAACTCGATCGATATCTAATCCTTTGGTGAGCATTTGGGTTCCCACTAAGACATCGAATTCACCATCAGTAAATTGTTTTAATAGTTCCCGGGGAGCATTTTTATTGCGGGTGGTATCACTATCAAAACGCAAGCAACGCAAATCAGGAAATTCTTTGCTTAATTCTTGGGTGACTCGCTGAGTGCCAGTACCGAAAAATTTCAGATAGGGAGAACCGCATTCAGGACATTGTTTCGGATGAATGCGACCATAGTTGCAGTAGTGACAGCGGAGTAATTCTTGCGCTCCCGGTTCGGTGTGGTGGTAGGAGAGGGAGACATCACAGTGGGGACACTCCAGCACATAACCGCAACTTCGGCAAGATACAAATGTACTATGTCCGCGGCGACTGACGAATAAAATTGCCTGTTCTCCCTTGTCGCGCAGGGTTTCCAGAGATGAACGCAGGGATTGACTAAACAGGGAACGATTGCCTCGTTGCAATTCCCGTCGCATATCGACGATTTCCACCTGCGGTAAGGGGCGATTTTGGATGCGATCGGGCAAAGATAGGTAAAGACTGGGATTAACTTGGGATTCTAGCCATGTTTCTAGGGATGGTGTGGCCGAGCCTAAAATTACGGGACAATGGTTTAATTGAGCGCGCCATTTAGCCACGGTACGCGCGTGATAGGTGGGGAGTAATTGGGTTTGTTTAAAGCTGCTATCGTGTTCTTCATCGAGGATAATCATGCCTAGATGGGGTAAAGGGGCAAAAATCGCCGATCTCGTCCCGATAATAACTTGCGGGGTTCCTGTCAACATCTGTCGCCAGGTATCGTATCTTTCTCCTTCCGAGAGGGCGCTATGATAAACATAGACTCGATCGCCAAAACGGGCCACAAAGCGATCGGTTAGTTGCGGTGTTAATCCAATTTCGGGGACTAAAACCAAGGCAGATTTACCCGCTGCTAGGACAGGTGCGATCGCCTGTAGATAGACTTCTGTTTTACCCGATCCCGTCACTCCGTGTAAGAGGACGCTTTCACCACCTTTGAGGGTTTGAATGGCTTCTAAAGCTTGTTTTTGACTAGAAGTGAGTGTTTTTGGTTGATCCCTGCTCATAATCGCCGAGGATAAGCGCAGAAATTCCCGGTCCTCAATCACCACATAACCCTTGTCAATTAGTGGTTTAAAATGTTTTGTCCCCGCAAGTTGTACCAATTCCGGCAGCCACATTTCTCCTCCCTGATGACGGAGAATTTCGACAATTTTGCGCTGATTTTCGGTTAAATCAGCAGGAAAGTCGGTTATTAGCAGGGTAATGGCTTTTTTAAGCTTAATATTGGTACTTTTGGGTGCTTCTAGATAACTTTCCACCCAACCGCGCTTAACTAAGTCTCGAATACCGTAATTAGCATTTTTTAGTTTTTCTTGCAGGTATTTCGCCGAATAATCGCCTTCTTTTTGATTTTTGAGCAGGGATAAAATCTGACGGGAGAGGGGAGTACAAAAAACTTCCGCACCGGGGGGAATAGCTTCTGGTTTTAATCTGATGCGACGTTGGGAACTTCGCAGTAAACCCTTGGGTAAAGCGACGCGAACAACGGTGATTAAATCGGTAGCGTAGTACTGGGCGATTTTCGTCAATAACTGCCAATAATTATCAGGAAAAAAACCCTTAGTAATCACATCTTCCACGGGACGAATTTGATTTTCTTCTAGTCCTGGGGGCAAATTTTCGATAAATCTGAGGGCAATTCCCCCAATTACCTGAGAACCAAAGGGAACGCTTAAAATATCGCCGATTTCTACCGTTAAATACGGGGGGATACTATAGGTTAATATTTGCTCATCCTCTTGACTATCTCTAGGATAAGGACGATCGACCAAAACCTCTAACCACAGTTGCGGGGTGGTGGTTAATTGGTAGGGTGTGCGAGGTTCCGCTACAGTTAGGGTAGCATGGCGATCGAGCATGGTTATCAGTGATCAGTGAGGGGTTGGGGGTTGGGGGTTAGGGGTTAGGGGTTAGGGGTTAGGGGTTGGGGGTTGGGGGTTAGGGGTTAGGGGTATTTAAATTATAGTTTAAAGCTTGAGGGGAATAAAACCAGTTAATTTTCTCTAAAAACAGTTTAAATATTGCTTTTTTGCCCACAAATTTGCATTTTTAGCTCTTGCAGTCTCCCCAAATGATAATTATTGGCTATTAGCTATTTAATGAAAGCATAGTTAGGGGAAAGTTGAGAATAGTTCTCAATAGGAAAAGCGAAGAATAGTAATAAAAAGCTGACTGCTATCTTGATTGTTAAGAAGCGTGATCTTTACCTAGTCAAATACCGAAAACCTTAGTTAGAGTGTATGAGTAGAAACACAAAAAGTTCCTCCCATTCACCAGAAAATCTTATTGTCTGGTTCGGCGATTTGTAACCATCGACACAGAATCGCACAATTATATCCCAGAAATGGCCGCCATTAATTAAGAAAACGTTTAAAAAATCTGCTCCCCGAAAATTCAATGTAACAATCATCCCATTGGGAGAAACTGAGTTTTTCCCCGCTATTATAATCCCACTCCATCCATAACTGCTTATGAAAATCTCTAAACTAGCCTCTGATGATAATTTTAATCAAATCATTGCCCTGGAGACAAGTCCTTTAGAACTAGACAGTGTGGATTTTAATGAAAGAACTGACGAAGATCTGACTGAACCTTTACCGGAAACCCTAAAAACCACTCGTGGGGGTAGTGGAACAGGATACGCTCAAGGTAACAATGAAGATACTGTTGGGGCATTTTTTAAAGAAATGGCCCGTTATCCCCTGCTTAATGCGGAAGAAGAAATTGAATTAGCCCACTCGGTTAAGTTTCTCATGGAAGCGGAAGAAGTGCGCCAAAAACTGCAAGAAAATTTACATCGTCCCCCGACGAAAACGGAATGGGCAAGTGCTTTACAATTAGATAATGAACGTCAACTGGAAAACCGTCTTTATCGGGGAAGATCAGCTAAACGGAAAATGATTCGTTCTAATTTGCGCTTGGTGGTTTCTATCGCTAAACGCTATTTAAATCGCGGGGTTCCTTTCTTAGATTTAATTCAAGAAGGTGCGATCGGACTCAACCGTGCGGCCGAAAAATTCGATCCCAATAAAGGTTATAAATTCTCTACCTATGCTTATTGGTGGATTCGACAAGCAATCACCCGCACAATTGCTAACGATGCGCGCACGATTCGTTTACCGATTCACATTGTCGAAAAACTCAATAAACTCAAAAAAGCGCAGCGCATTCTCAAGCAAGATTTACAGCGCAATCCCAATGAACGGGAACTCGCAGAAGCGTTAGAAATGACTCCTGAACAATTGCGGCAATTATTACAATTGCGTCGTCAATCTCTCTCTTTAAATCATCGTGTAGGGAAAGGAGAAGATACGGAATTAGTGGATCTGTTGGAAGATGATGATCTACAACTTCCCGAAGATAAAATGAATGAGATGATGATGCGTCAGGAAATTTTCGCAGTTTTAAGTGATGTTCTCACGGAACGGGAAAAAGATGTTATCTCTCTACGTTATGGTTTAGCTACCAGTCAACCCTATACCCTAGAGGAAGTGGGGGGAATGTTCAATTTATCTCGCGAACGAGTACGTCAAATTCAAACTAAAGCAATGCGAAAATTACGTCGTCCTCAAGTTGCGCGTCGTCTGAAAGGATGGTTACATTAATAATTTTTTCTAACTCGTTCTCTCCTCTCTCCTTTTTCTGGGAGAGCTTTTTTTGTCGATATTTAGCTGAAAATTAAGATAAAGTTGATTTTCTCAGTAGATGATCATAATACCTATGAACGTACATCTTACCCGACAACAAGAGCATCTAATTCAACGGAAAGTGAAAACGGGAAAATATCAATCTCCCGAAGATGAATACGAACAAATAACTGATGCAGAATGGAGAGAAGATATTCGGCAAAAAATAGATAAAGCTATCTTTGCATCAGAAAATCATCCTCTCATAGATGGAGAAACTTTTGTCACTGAAATTATCCATCGTTTTCAACCCATGGGAGATTAATCTAAAATGGGTGGTTGTCATAAATATACTAGCTAGTCAGAAGCTGAATACAATAGGCAATTTTTCAGCTATTTTTTCTAGTTCTGAATAATTTGAAATTAATTCAATATGTCTAAAAATTCTTGGTTAATTCCCGATAATATTTATTTTCTCAACCATGGTTCCTATGGTGCAACCCCTAGAATAGTCTTGGATTATCAGCAACAATTGCGGGAACGAATGGAAAGGCAACCTTTAGCATTTTTGGGGAGAGAATTAGAGGGTTTATTAGATATTGCTAGGCAAAAATTAGCGGATTTAGTCAGCGTAAATAGCGATGATTTAGTCTTTGTTCCCAATGCAACCACAGCAGTGAATGCGGTATTAAATTCCTTAACTTTTCAGGAAAATGAGGAAATTCTGATCACCGATCAGACCTATAATGCTTGTACTAATGCAGTTAAACATATAGCTAAAAGATGGGGTTTAAAGGTAATTATCGCTAAAATTCCCTTTCCTGTGCAGTCCCCTTTAGAAATTAGTCAAGCAATTTTAGCATCAGTTTCTCCCCGGACAAAATTAGTAGTTTTAGATCATGTCACCAGTCCCACGGCCTTAATTTGGCCAATCGCAGAAATTGTGCAAGAATTAAATAATCGGGGCATTGATACTCTCATCGATGGCGCTCATGCTTTAGGTTTTTTACCCCTTAATATCGGGGCAATTAATCCCACCTATTATACTGCTAATTGTCATAAGTGGTTATGTAGTCCCAAGGGGGCTGCTTTTCTCTATGTGCGCGGGGATAAACAGGCAATAATTCGACCTTTAACTATTAGCCATGGAGCGAATTCTCCTCGACAAGATCGCTCCCGTTTTCAGTTAGAATTTGCTTGGATGGGAACCGATGATCCCAGTGCTTATTTATCAGTGCCAAAAGCGATCGAGTTTTTAAATTCTCTCTCTATTGATGGTTTACTGGGTCTGATGGTGAGGAATCGTAATTTGGTTTTAAAAGCCAGAAATTTGCTTTGTTGTGCCTTAGAGGTCAATTATCCCTGTCCAGAATCAATGATCGGATCGATGTCTTCAATTCTAATTCCTAGTTATGCTTGGGCAGCAGAAGATTTATCTAGACAACTGTGGGAAAAATATCAGATTGAAGTGCCGATAATTCCTTGGGGAGAAGCATCATTAATTGTGAGGATTTCTGCTCACTACTATAATTCGATCGAGCAGTATGAATATTTAGCTGGGGTTTTAAATTACTTGCTATTTGGGCAAAGATAAGCTGGGAGTATTTCAGAGCCGCACGGACAGTTCTGGCTAGAGTCGAGGTATGGTATTATCGGCGTTGCGGGGAGCGGGGAGAAACAATCCATAACCGAGTTTTTAAAGTTGGATTGGGAGTTAATGATGCTATTAAAAACGGATTTGGCATGAAAACCCAAATCCGATCCCTGATAGCTGTCTCGGAGTCTCCTGTCTGGGAGTCTCAACCAGGAAATTAATTTTGCACGACTACTGATGAGAACCGATAATTTTGCTAAAATGCTTCCTGGACCATAGTTTCCTTGAGCATTTCTAAACCCTTTTTCACCCGACGGGAGACGGTAACAACACTAATGCCTAATTGTTCGGCGGTTTCCCGTTGAGTAAGATCTTTAAGGAAGACAAATTCGAGAATATGACGGGTTTTCTCTTCTAATTGAGCGAGAGCTTGTTGTACACGAATGCGATCCTCTTGACAAAGTTGAAAGCTGCGATAACGGGGATCGGGAACGAGGTCTTTTAAACAAGTATGATTATCTTCATCGTTATTAACCGTCACATCGAGACTGAGGGGTTCACGGTTTTGGAAAGCCAGTTTTACCTCTTGCCATTCTTCGATCGAAATATTTAAAGCGAGGGAGATTTCCGTATCATTGGGTTGACGATTGTAGAGGGACTGGAAATCCCGACGCACATTTGTCGCTTGTCTGCCTAAATCTAACCAACGACGAGGAATACGAACTGTATAACCTTTATCGCGCAGATGGTGTTGAATTTCGCCGCGAATATAGGGAATAGCGAAGGAGCTAAAAGCATGACCTTTGCTGCTGTCAAAACGCTCGATCGCCCGAATTAGTCCCATACAGCCAACCTGCACTAAATCTTCGTAATTTTCATGACATTGATTAACCCAATGATGAGCTTCCCTTCTGACTAATCCTAGGTTTAACTCCATAATTTGATCCCGTAACTTATTATCTCCCGTTTTTTGGTATTTTTGAAACAGGGTAAGAGTTTCCAGTTTAAGATTTTCTTTATTTAGGACAGACATAGGGCGCTAACAGACTTAAAAAATATTGACTATAAAAGATCACTATTGCAATTAGCTTTGACCAATCCCAATGCAGTGTAGATGAGAAGCGGCAAGCAATGTCAACAGTGTAACTTACTACGATCATGATGATACGACCTTTATATAAAGACTTGTGTGATTTGACGCGGTTAAGGAAGTATTTAAAGACACAGATAAGCTAAAACCCAGGTAATTAGGGTTTGCTGAAAAAGTTTTTCGGTGGGGGTTGGGGGTTGGGGGTTTGGGGGTTGGGGTGTGGGGTGTAGGGTTTTACCGATTTTCAGGTGGTCAACTACCTAATTTTCAGGGAAAAAGTACCTGAATTTTCCCCCTGATCACTCCCAGTCCGGTACTTTTTGATTGACAAAAAGTCTAAAAGTCTTACCCAAC
>NZ_JADBRW010000093.1:0-12070 GCF_020247025.1 Microcystis sp. M109S1 | reverse complement strand
TTAAATGGACGGGTCGGAAAGCGTAAGACTTCTGTTAAAGAAGCAGCATCCCGGGTCGCGTCAACCCCATTGACGCGACCATTCTAAAAAGGTGGCGTGGTGAGGAATCGCCGTCCGTTTTACGGCGGCGAGGATGTCAATAGTGGTACATTAATCTTACCAATTAAAAGGTCCCAAAGCCCGATCGTTGTAATCGCCACCCTCGGCAATAAAATGAATTACCATCGATTTACGGGTTAGCAGGGTATTATTAATCTTCCCACCACCATGAATTAACATTCCGTGCCAGAGAAGAATCTCTCCTTTTTTAGCAGTAAATGATTGACAGTCATAATTCTGAGCGCGCTGGTTAACATAATCTTGGTATTGGGGAATTTGAGCGGCAGTAATATTTTTAAGATTGACGGCGGGATAGTCTGGAAAAAAGTCAGTTACTTTGATATTTTTATGAGATTTAGGATAAAAAATTAGTGGGCCAGCATCGGCGGAAATATCTTCCAAGGCAATCCAAACACCAACTAAATGATTAGCAGGATGAACATAAAAAACTGCCATATCCTCATGCAGCCCCTGCTCTGTACCGTGCAGGAAGTTGATGGAATATCTCGGTTCGCAGGATTTGCCAATAATTAAATTAACTAAATCTCTCAGATTTTGATTGTCAAAAATTGCTTGAGCGGCGGGGGAAATCTCATGAAAGGCATGGAGTCGCCAAATAGAATTAACTAAGGCTTTTCTTTGCTCCATATCTAGGGCTAAAACTTGCTCGTGACTTAAACTCGCTGGTAGATTTTCTGCTTGAATGCCTTCAATTCTTAATCCAGGGATAGCCGATTCTAGGAAAAATAAATCGGCTAATTCCGCTACTAAATTATTGATCGCCGTGGCCGGAATTAAATCTTTGACAATACAATAACCCAATTCTCGCCAATGGTCGAGGAGTTGATATTCTCGTTCGGAAATTCGCTGTTGTTGACGAGCTTTTTGCAGGGATTTTTCCGCTCGCGATCGATCCAACCAGGGTAATTCGGCAGTAGAATTGAAAGACCAGGGCAAATTTTTTAAGATATGGGCAATTTTAAGAATCATACTCAGTTCATCTTTTCCGAGCTACTTTCGGACTATTTTAATCCATGAGTGTTCGGTCTAGTCTGTCAACAGATATAAATTATTTGAAAAACCCCCTAGGATGAGTTAGGAGGTTACAGGGAAAAAATTAATCAGGGTTGATGGGATTAACTAGCGCTAACTTCAGCAGGATAAACGCTAACTTGACGGCGACTTTTATCCTTGTATTCAAATTTGACCACACCATCAATTAAAGCGAATAAAGTATCATCGCCACCACGACCAACATTTTTACCCGGGTGAACTTTAGTACCCCGTTGACGGATGAGAATATTTCCCGCTTTTACCACTTGACCACCGTAGCGCTTAACGCCTAGGCGTTGGGAACGAGAATCGCGTCCGTTGCGGGTACTACCCGTACCTTTCTTATGAGCCATAATTTCTCTCCAAATGCTTTTTTGATTCTAAAAGTTATTCTTCTTCATCGCTACTATCTTCTACAACTTCAGCGACGGAGGTAGCAGCAGTGGCGACTAGGGTTTTACCGTTATAATTGATTGAATCAATCATAAAACGGGTAATTTCTTGACGATGACCGCGTTTTTTACGGGTTTTCTTTTTCGGGCGCATTTTATAAACAATAACTTTTTTGCCCCGACGATGTTGCATGACAGTCCCTTCGACGGTGGCCCCTTCGATAAAGGGTTGACCGATGCTAATATCATCCTCATCATGGATTAATAGCACTTTGTCGATGGTATGGGTACTTTGTTCATCGACGGGAAGAAGTTCGATATCGTAATAGCGACCGGGTTCTACCCGAATCTGTTTGCCACCGGTCTCAATAATTGCGTAACTCATGAATTTTCTGCGCTCGTTTTGCCGTACAGGTAGCTGAAAAAAATTCCAGCTTTTGTGCTAATGTCCTCACCTGATCCGAGCAGGAATTGACACGATTTACTATTATCTAATATTCGGGCGGCAATTGTCAAGCTCTTTACCCACCGATTGGCTATATACTGAAAATAATCTTACGAAAAGCTCAATTAAACCGTTATGGAACAGTGGGAAAGCAGAGGACACCTTTTAACCGAACAAATTAACCCAAATAGCCTAAATTTAGACCAATTAAACCCGCTCGAATTGGTGGATCTCTTCAATCGCGAGGATGCCCAAACCCTAAAAGCGATCGCCATGGCCCGGCAAGAATTGGCCCTGGGGATATCCCTGACCAGTCAAGCTCTGGCTAAAGGTGGTAGACTCTTTTACATTGGGGCGGGAACCAGTGGCCGGCTGGGGGTTTTGGACGCGGCCGAATGTCCCCCCACCTTCTGCACTCCCCCGGAATTGGTACAGGGAATTATCGCCGGTGGAGCGGCGGCGCTGGTGCGTAGTTCCGAAGATTTGGAGGATAAAGCGGAAGATGGGGCGGCGATTATTGCCCAGCGAGAAATTCACGAATTAGACGTGGTAGTGGGGATTACCGCCGGGGGGACAACCCCCTACGTTCATGGGGCTTTACGGGCGGCAAAACAGCGAGGTGCGACGACGATTGCTATTAGTTGTGTCCCCGCCGAACAAGTGGAGATCGCGGTGGATGTGGATATCCGGTTATTGACTGGACCGGAACTTTTGGCCGGCTCCACACGGCTGAAAGCGGGAACGGTGACGAAAATGGCTTTAAATATCCTCTCCACAGGGACAATGGTAATGTTAGGCAAGGTTTACGGCAACCAGATGGTCGATGTGGCAGTTACTAATCATAAACTCCATGACCGCGCCCTGCGGATTATCTGCAACCTTACCGATGTTAGTCGCCAGGAAGCGGCTATTTTACTGGAAAAAAGTGGCCGCCGGGTTAAACTGGCTTTGTTAATGCAGAAAACGGGACTTTCGGCGGCCGCAGGACAAGAATTGTTACAAAAGCATCGGGGTCAATTACGGGCTGCCCTGCAAGCTTATAATCAAATTGATTGATAAAAACCTATTGATTTTGACTTTCCTATGGTTAATATTTCTTCGGAAATTGCTGCGATCGCTGTTATTTTCCTCGTCGCTGGTGCTATCTTGACTTGGAGTTTTTATCGGGCTAAACCCTACGGCCAACTGGGAATTTTAGCTTGGTTACAATCCTTGGTACTCATAGCTCCTTGGTTAATTTTTTTCGGGCTATTTGCGGCAGGAATTTATCTCAATCTAGCGGTAATTCTCTTTTTACTGGTTGCTTCCACCATTATCTATATTTATTTGGGCAACCGTTTACGCTTACTGAAAACCAATCAGATAATTGAACCGAAAGTTAACCCGGCAGTTAGCCAGTCCGTTACTCCTCTCGAAACCACGGCAGCGGTGACAGTAATTGTACCGGATGTGATTCCAATTACCGAAGAGGATTTAAAAGTTATTCAGAGTATTTTTGGGATAGATACTTTTTTTGCCACCGAGACTATCTCTTTTCAGGAAGGGGCAATTTTTAAAGGCAATTTACGGGGAGAACCAGATATCGTTCACTCTCGCTTAACCCAGAAATTAAGTGTTCATTTTGGCGATAAATATCGTTTATTTCTGGTGGAAGGAACCGAGGAAAAACCTGTGGTAATTATCCTTCCCAAAACTAACGATCCTAGTCCTGCCACTCTTGCTCAAAAAAATCTCTCTTTAGTTTTGTTAGTAGCCACTATTGTCACCAGCTTAGAAGCGGCGGGAATTTTATTGGGTTTTGATTTGTTTAGTAATTGGCAGAGATATCGAGAAGCAATTCCCCTGAGTTTGGGTTTATGGTCGGTATTAATTGCCCACGAAATCGGTCATCTAATTATCGCTAAACGCCATAATGTTCGTCTCAGTTTACCCTATTTTCTTCCCACTTGGCAGATTGGTTCTTTTGGGGCAATTACTCGTTTTGAATCTTTATTACCTAACCGCAGTGTTCTATTTGATATAGCTTTCGCTGGTCCTGCTTTGGGAGGTTTGGTTTCTTTAATCTTATTAATTGTTGGACTAACTTTATCTAATTCTGCCAGCCTTTTTCAAATCCCTAGTACCTTTTTCCAAAGTTCAATTTTAGTGAGTTTTTTAGCGCGGATAGTTTTGGGCGACGAGTTACAAAATGCCGTTATCTCCGTGCATCCTTTAACTGTTATCGGTTGGTTAGGATTGGTGATTACCGCCCTTAATTTACTGCCCGCAGGACAGTTAGATGGTGGCAGAATTGTTCAAGCTATTTATGGTCGCAAAATTGCCCGCCGTACCACTGTCGCCACTTTGGTCATTTTAGGCATTATTTCCTTAGTTAATCCCAGTAATCCGATTCCTCTCTATTGGACAATTTTAGTCGCTTTTTTACAAAGAGAGTTGGAAAGACCTAGTTTAAATGAGTTAACCGAACCCGATGACACCCGCGCTGGTTGGGGTTTATTACTACTCTTTTTAATGTTAGCGATTCTGATTCCTTTAAGCCCTAGTTTAGCGGGACGGTTAGGCATCGGTGGCTAAATACTTTCCCGAAATTCTTGCGATTGATTGCTGTCAAAAAAAGCTTGACAAAAACTCAAGTCTTGAATTATAATTTTCTTATAATGGGAATCCGTGTACGCCTATAGACTCCTGATTTTTCGGTAAGATATAGCCTCCAGCATTTAGCCCTGAAGATTTGACTTTTGGAGTGGCTCAAAATGTCTAACGAAACTGTCACTTATTCCCTAGAAGCTGTCCTGACAAGGATTGAGGGGAAAATCGACTCTCTGGAAAAACGCCTTGACGAGAAAATCGACTCTCTGGAAAAACGTATTGATGAGAAAATCGACTCTCTGGAAAAACGTATTGATGAGAGATTTGACAAGATAGAAGACCGGTTAACTAAAGTAGAAATAGGACAGGCCGAACTCAAGGGAGATATTAAGACTTTAGACGAAAAAATCAATGGATTAACTGCAAGAGTTGCCTATCAGGAATTCACCAATCGAGGGATTCTGATAGCATTGGTAGTCGCTATTTTAGGAGGTGCCGCTAAACTTTTTGGTTTTTTCCCTAATCCTTAGAAGTTGCCGGTAGCCGTACCTAGTAGATAGGCTCTTCCCAAAAATTTTTCGCTCATCACCCCGATCAACCGTTAGAATAGATTCAGAATTTAAGGATAAAATCTCATCTATGAATCCCGTTGTTTTGGTGCATGGTTTTCTGGACACTACTGCTGTTTTTAAACCGATGAGCAAGTATTTAAACTATCATGGTTGGCAGGTGCATAGTTTTAACCTAATTCCCAATCATGGTTACGAAAAGTTAGAAGTTTTAGCGGGTCAGGTAGATAATTATATCGAGAAAAACTTTGCTAAAGAGCAGAAAGTAGATTTGATTGGGTTTAGTATGGGAGGATTAATTACCCGCTACTACCTGCAAAGATTGGGAGGAGTGGAAAGAGTGCAACGTTACCTAAATATTTCTGCTCCGAATCGAGGCACTTTAACCGCGTATAGTTTACCTTTAGATGGGATTAGACAAATGCAGCCGGGGAGTCAATTTCTAGAGGATTTAAATCAAGATTGTCAACAAATTTTAAATAAAATTAAAACCACAATTATCTGGACTCCCTACGATTTAATGATATTTCCCGCCCATAGTTCTCGTTTATCGGTGGGCAAAGAAATTTCCATTCCGGTATTGCTTCATGCTTGGATGGTCAAAGATAGCAAAGTTTTAACAACAATTAAAGAGACCTTATTAGAATAGAAATACTGGTTGTCTCCAAAACTGGAACAGGGTCAAGATATCACCAACAAAAAAGTTAATTATCATCAAAAAAGCTTGACTTATGGTTATAATTGTGCTAATTCAAAAATAAAACCCATCAGCGGCGGACTTCGGGATTTGTATCATTAGAAGATTATTAAACCTCTCGGTTTACTCACTTAAATTAGCAGTTTCTAGCCATTTTTTACCCATTTCAATGGGAATACCGAGGGGAGGACAGAGGATTTTAATTAATTCAATTCCTCCCGTGATTAAAATGGTTCTTAAGCGAGAACTTTTCTTGATTTCTGCGTCAACTTGTGCGACAAAAGTTTGTTTTTCAACTTCGGTATTAGTGGGATAAGTTTGGGTGAGTTGGCTGATAAGTTGTTGGATTTCTTGAGCAGCTTCGGCTAAATTTTGGGGTGTGGCGTAATTATGTTGAACTGCTTTTTGATCTCCTTGCACCGTATCGGCAAAGTTAGCAATATTTGCTCCACGAAGGTCATATTTAGAAGCTTCTGACATAAGATTAGAAGATTGAAGATTACTGATGATAATTATAGCATCCATAATGGCAAAACTGACATTAAGATCGGCTTCAATTTCTAGGGCTTGACATAGAGTGGGAATGGCTTTTTCGGTGGCAAGTTTAGCTAAGGATTGAGCGGCTTTAATCCGAATACTTGGATTCTTGTCTGTGAATAGTCTTTTAGCAAGGGTTCTGATAATTAAATCGAGGGATTCTGTACTCAATTTCATATCAGTTTACTGCATAACGAGAGCCAATCTTACCGAGGGCATCAACAGCACTGAAACGCACGCTATCATCTTCATCGGAACATACATTTACTAGATAAGGAATAACATCTTCTAGTCCAATTTCACCTAAAGCAATTGTGGCTGTGACACGAACTTTTACTTCCTTATCTTGTAGGGATTGAATGAGATAGGATATTGCTTTTTCACTACCAATTTTTCCGAGAGATTCTGCCGTGATTATCCGAATATCGGGATTAGCATCAGATAAGCAGAAAGCTAGGCAAGGAATGGCGGATTCATTGCCAATTTCTCCTAAAGCTCGAATCAAATTCAGGCGAACATTAAGATCATTTTCTTGCATTAAATGAGATACTAAGGTATCGGCAAGGCTGCTATTGCCAATTTTTCCCAAAACTTCGGCGGCTTTAGCGCGGATCTGGGGGAGAGAATCGTTGAGTTTATTCAATAAAGTATTGATGGCGATTTGGGTGTTATTAAGTTGCTGAACCATGTTATTTTTTCTCTGGGTTATTGTTGTTAGGTTACTGGGGATAATTCTGTTGGCTTCCTTCCACATTATGAGCTAAATTGCCAATGGTAGCTCCTCTTAAATCATAGGTAATAGATGATAGGGATGCGTTTTTTTCAGAAGAAGTAGGAATATTTTGACCATCCTCTGCAAGTTTAGTTTCTACTGCTTGAATCATAGCTGCAAATTCCGATTGGCGGTGTAAGTCGATATTGAGAGTATTCATATCTTTAAGAATGTTGGTTAGATTATCAATATTGCCCCTGATTTCATCATATAAGTTTAATGTCGCCAAGATACTATTAGTTTTAGCTAAATCAATTTGTTTGTATTTTGCTTGTAGTTTTGCTTTTTCGTCTTCCCAATATTTCAGGTAGTCTATGCGCTCGAAGTCTTTATGAATTCTGGCATCTGGTAAAATAATCGGGAATATTCTTTGATAAAAGTCACCATTTCTAGCAATTTCTACTAATTCAAACATACAGTTTTCTGATTTTAAGTATCTATCGCTGATGACGGCGACGACACATTTCCCCTGTCCAATTTGCTGCATAAAGTTTTTGATGGAGTCTTTATAGGTGGTGTGGGTTTTATCCCGAATAATCTCAATTCCTTTAGCGGCAAAAGCTTGGACGAGTTGATTAGCCATTTCGTTGCTGTCTTCTTGCCAGTTGTAGGAGATGTAAACTTGTTGATTCATGGGTTGGGAGAGGGGGTGATAGTATTTAAGTTTGTTTTGAATTGTGTCTAGTGCTTTTCTAGCTGGATAGAGAGTATAGCGATTATTTAATGTGACAAAAGCAGGATTTTTCAGGCATTTGATAAGTTCAGTCATCGCTGTTTCTGAGCCAATATTACCCAAAGCCTCGGCTGCGTACCTACGAACCTCAAAATAAGAGTCTTCTAAAGCCTTGAGTAACCCCGGAATGGCTATTTCTGAGCCAATCTTACCCAAAGCGAAGGCTGCCTTCCCACGAACACCCCCATTAGAGTGCTCCAAAGCCTTGAGTAACCCCGGAACAGCTGTTTCTGAGCCAATTTTACCCAAAGCCTCGGCTGCATTCCAACGAACATCCTCATCAGAGTCTTCTAAAGCCCTGAGCAACCCCGCAATCGCTGTTTCTGAGCCAATCTTACCCAAAGCCTCGGCTGCGTTCCTACGAACAAACCCATCAGAGTCTTCTAAAGCCTTGAGCAACTCCGCAATGGCTGTTTCTGAGCCAATTTTACCCAAAGCCTCGGCTGCGTCCCTACGAACATAATAATCAGAGTCTTCTAAAGCCTTGAGCAACCCCGGAATGGCTGTTTCTGAGCCAATCTTACCCAAAGCGAAGGCTGCCTTCCCACGAACACCCCCATTAGAGTGCTCCAAAGCCTTGAGTAACCCCGGAACAGCTGTTTCTGAGCCAATTTTACCCAAAGCCTCGGCTGCGTCCCTACGAACAAGCCTATCAGAGTCTTCTAAAGCCTTGAGTAACCCCGCAATCGCTGTTTCTGAGCCAATATTACCCAAAGCGAAGGCTGCTTTCCCACGAACCTCAAAATCAGAGTCTTCTAAAGCCTTGAGTAACCCCGCAATCGCTGTTTCTGAGCCAATATTACCCAAAGCGAAGGCTGCGTCCCTACGAACATACTCATTAGAGTCTTCTAAAGCCTTGAGTAACCCCGCAATCGCTGTTTCTGAGCCAATATTACCCAAAGCGAAGGCTGCGTTCCAACGAACATAATTATCAGAGTCTTCTAAAGCCTTGAGTAACCCCGCAATCGCTGTTTCCGAGCCAATCTTAGCCAAAGCGAAGGCTGCGTTCCCACGAACATACCAATCAGAGTGTTCTAAAGCCTTGAGCAACCCCGCAATCGCTGTTTCTGAGCCAATATTACCCAAAGCCTCGGCTGCGTACCTACGAACATACCAATGAGAGTGTTCTAAAGCCTTGAGCAACCCCGCAATGGCTGTTTCTGAGCCAATCTTAGCCAAAGCCTCGGCTGCGTTCCTACGAACATACTTATCAGAGTGTTCCAAAGCCTTGAGTAACCCCGCAATGGCTGTTTCTGAGCCAATCTTAGCCAAAGCCTCGGCTGCGTTCCCACGAACATCCTCATCAGAGTGTTCTAAAGCCTTGAGCAACCCCGGAACAGCTGTTTCCGAGCCAATCCCAGCCAAAGCCTCGGCTGCGTACCTACGAACCTCAAAATAAGAGTCTTCTAAAGCCTTGAGCAACCCCGGAATGGCTGTTTCTGAGCCAATCTTAGCCAAAGCCTCGGCTGCCTTCCTACGAACCTCAAAATAAGAGTCTTCTAAAGCCCTGAGTAACCCCGGAATGGCTGCTTCTGTGCCAATTTTACCCAAAGCCTTGGCTGCGTTCCCACGAACATACCCATAAGAGTCTTCTAAAGCCTTGAGTAACCCCGGAATGGCTGTTTCTGTGCCAATCTTAGCCAAAGCCTTGGCTGCGTTCCCACGAACATACTCATCAGAGTGTTCCAAAGCCTTGAGCAACCCCGGAATCGCTGTTTCCGAGCCAATCTTAGCCAAAGCCTCGGCTGCGCTCCCACGAACATCCTCATCAGAGTGTTCCAAAGCCTTGAGCAACCCCGGAATCGCTGTTTCCGAGCCAATATTACCCAAAGCCTCGGCTGCCTCCCAACGAACATACTCATCAGAGTGCTCTAAAGCCTTGAGCAACCCCGCAATGGCTGTTTCTGAGCCAATATTACCCAAAGCCTCGGCTGCCTCCCAACGAACATCCCTATCAGAGTCTTCTAAAGCCTTGAGCAACTCATTAACAACTTCAATAGACTTTGTTAGTCCCAATAATTCCACCTTAAACAGTTTCGGTACATCCAACCGCAGCACTAATTCCACTGTCTGCTTTTGAAACTTAAAGTTGACTTCTCCTGCTAACCTCGCTCCTAATTGTAAATCAATCTCTAACCCTAACTTAACCACCCGTTTTGCTTGGGTTTCATTATCCAATAACCCCAACAGCAACGCCATAGGTTCCGTCCATTTGAGATAATTCAAATAGTCCCACTGTAACTGCTCATCCTTGAGATGGCGTAGTTTTTTCTGTAATTCCTCAGCCGTGTAGTATTCTTGAATCAGTTGATGGCGAAAAGCAATTTTCTCATTACCTTCTAGGTGAATTAGATGATATTTAAGTAAATCCTCTAACCACTGCTTACCGTAATATTCGGGAAATCCTTTATTTTTGATAAATTTGCTTAATTCTTCCTCTGCTTCTGTTCGGGAAATAGCCACCTGAATCTCAGTTTTTGACTCCCCTTGTGTCATTTTCCAAGCTAACACTTGCAGCAATTCTCGCCACCAATCCCGCGATTCTTGGTAAGTAGGAACATCTGCTTTTAATTTCTTGTTATAAATTCCTGTAAAAATCTGGAAAACTAAGCCTAAATTAGCAGGAATTTTGTTCTCATTATCATCAAAAACTGAACAAAGCATCCACAAAAGCAGAGGAGTTTCTCCCAATTCCTTGAGACGATTTCCCAACTGTTTAAGCATTTCTTCGCCTTTTTCGGGCAAATAGGACTTGACAAAATCCCGCATCTGTGGTTCGCTCAGGGGGAGCATTTCCAGCTTTTTCTCAATATTTAAGTCGTCGCTGCCTAAATCCCTTGTTGTGAAAATCATCGGGATTTCTGCATACTGCTGGCGAAAGTTTTTTAATTTCTGTCGTGCAGGATCTGAGGGCAATTCATTGATACCATCAAATAATAATAGTGGGATGAAATTCTGATTTTCTAACAGCCAACTTTCTAGGGTATTACTATCAATAATTAATTTATGGCGTTTCAGGAATTGTAAAATTAAATCAAGAATTGAGGTTTCATACAAGCGTAATTCGATGAGAATGGGAATTTGAATGATTTTAGCCTGATTTTGTTGATTTGGGCGCAAGCTTTGCGCTTCTTCTAATAACAATCTTGCTAAAGCGGTCGATTTTCCTGAACCCGGACGACCTTTTAAAAGAACGTGATTAGCCTTATACTTGCGTAAACCTTCTAAAACCGTGAATCTTTCGGTTTTTTCTGGTCTTTCTGCTCTTTCTTGCGGGTTTTCCCGTTCTTTTTCAATCGTCTGTACCCACAAATCCCTTAGCAAGGGTGCAGTTTTCGCTGGGCGCGTTTTTCCCTCTACGTCGGTGAGGGTGTAAAATGTCTCCCATTGGGCGTACTTTTCTGAGATTGATTCGAGATAGGAAGTCCAGTCAATCATTTACCTGTCTGTTAGTTCGAGAAGGAATCCCGATGAAACTCTCTAATATTTTTAATTGTAGGCTAAGAAGATTTGGTCATGACTTACAAGATAGAATCGGAGTTTCTGCATCCCTCTCCTGTCAGACAGGGAAAACCCCATCCGAATATAAACACTCACGCTGCTGTCGTACCTTGTTCCAAGCACTTTAACGTATATCTGGCACGAGTTTTAAGAATTGTTAATTGATCTGTTTTTGCCAACAACTCATCTAACTCCGCTACCTCATCAGCGCAGAGTAAAGATTCTGCATTTCTCGTCACTAAATCATCTAAACGGGTTTGCTCTACCAAGGCTAATTGACAACTTGCCAGCGCTTTTAATTCATCCACACTCAAACCAATCAAACAATCTTCATCGAGTCCTAATGAATTGGCAAATCGAGAATAGGTGTTCCAGTCCAATAAAACCCCGACTCGTTCTCCCTGCTCATTTGTTAAGTATTTTATCGGCTTGGACATATTAGAAACACTTACAATACAATGTAATCCTATTTTAGTAATTAATTCCAGAAAATGCCATTGATCGCCGATAAGGTTATCCTATTTTTGTTTTCCTAATTGTTGGTTTTTCTAAAAAGTTTGTGCGTTACGGCAATATTTAGACCTTGATTTTTTCCCTAAAAACAATGGATTGCCTAACGCACCCTACGTTTATTTCTGTTTTCCTAATTGTTGAGCTTTATAAAAAGTTTTTCTAAAAAGTTT
>NZ_JADBRW010000092.1:0-5738 GCF_020247025.1 Microcystis sp. M109S1 | reverse complement strand
CATTTTCAGGTGGTCAATTACCTAATTTTCAGGGAAAAAGTCCCTGAATTTTCCCCCCAATCACTCCAAGGGGCGGCACTTTTTGAGGGAAAAAAAGTCTAAAAACCTTGTTGGATAAGGTTTTTAGATTTATTCAGCAATCTCTAAATAGACTCTTTAATTGATTATCGTTTACTCTTAATTCTCCTGACTGCTCGCTAAACACGACAATTTTTGATGTTGACAAGGAGTAGTTCAGTTTAATCGGGCAGATCAAAGAGAACCCCCGTCATATAACGCTCTGCCCATTCCCAACCGAAGGCTTTTTCTAGTACACGCCGAGTTTTATCGTTTTTTTGCTGTTGACTACAATAATCCCGTTGTCCCTGTAAATAAATGCGCGTTTCTTCCCCAGAAAGAGGCTGACTTTCCCTAGCACATTTGCAGTGAATTGTCAAGAAATCTGTTACTCTTTGTAAAAATTGTCGTTCCTCGGCGGCGGTTTCGGGACGAATAAACAGACAATATTCGGAGAAAATATGACCCCAAGGCGGCAAATCACGAGCTTGGGCGAAATCTACCGCCGGTAAAGCCGCTAAAGCTTGATTATAGTCACTAGGGAGAGTTTTATCGCCACTGGTGGGAGAAAGATCCACAATAGCGGCACTGATTCCCGCTTTGCCGGAGACTATATCACATCCGAACATCGGCAGCGGATATTCTGGACGGGGGAACATGACACAGTGAAGGATATCCAAACCATTGCCCAGTTTAGCCAGTTCTAGGTGCATTTTGCGGAACTGGGGAGTTTGATAGCAGCGATTCTCGATAATTAATTTTTCCCCTTCTAAACGTCCCTCCACATAGCCTAAACCTTCCGGCAACTCAAAGGGCGACAAATCAAGATAATTTTCCCAGTCGGACAGAATTGCCGTGGCTAATTGTCCAATCAGGGGATGAAGTAACGGTAAAATTTCAGGCTTGGTAACGGCTATCATAGGTCAGTAATCAGTCATCAGTTATCAGTCATCAGTTATCAGTCATCAGTTATCGTCTCCCTATCTCCCGTCTTCTGACATCTAAAATCCACTTTACCCCAGGGAGCGATCGAGATTAGAACTGGGAAATATAAAATTAACTTTTTGATCTTTCTCCCAATTTACCCTATGGTTAGCAGTGCTGCTCGTCCAAGACCTTCCTTAAAAACCCTCTGGCAAAAGATAGAATCTTCTCCCTTGCCAGAAACCGAGGAATCGATTATTTTAAGAATTCTGGTGCAAGCTTTAGTAATCGTCGGTATTATCGCCACCGATGTGGCTACTGATAGTTATACCAGTATTTGGGCGGTTCCTCTCAGTATTATCGGCGGAATCTGGAGTTGGCGACGCAGGAAAAAGCGCAATATCGGGGCAAAATTTTGTATAGCGATCGGAATGTTAGTGGTGTTGGCGCTATTCTTGGGTAATATCGTTGCGATGCAGGATAGTCGCATTGCCTTAACACAATTATTAATTCAACTGCAAATTCTCCATAGTTTTGACCTGCCCCGACGCAAAGATTTAGGGTATTCTATGGTAATCGGTTTAATTCTCTTGGGAGTCGCAGGGACAATCTCCCAAACCCTCGCTTTTGCGCCTTGGTTAATCCTCTTTCTGCTTTTATCCCTACCTACCCTAGTTTTAGACTATCGTTCTCGTTTAGGTTTAGATAATCTCAATCAGAGTCTCCCTTTCTTCTCAAAGAAACCCCCGCGTCTAGCCACAAAAAAATTATTTTCCCCGCAAAATTCTCCCCTTTCTCCCAAACGTTTCGGTATTTTCTTTCTGACAATTCTCCTCTTGGGATTGACAATTTTTGCCCTGATGCCGCGTTTTCCGGGTTATCAAATTCAATCTTTTCCCGTCAATAGTCCCGAAGGTATGGAAAATCAGGATTTTGAACAGGGAGACAGACAAATCGTTAACCCCGGCTATGTGCGCGAGGGTGAAACGGGGAATGGTGGCGTAAATGGCGGTAATAGCCCCACTACAGGGTCAGGACAGCTAGATTACACCTTTTATTACGGTTTTAACCCCCAAATCAACCAAAATTTGCGGGGAAGTATGACTCCCCAGACAGTCATGCGGGTACGTTCTCAAGCCCCCGGATTCTGGCGCGCCATGGCCTTTGATCGCTATACTGGTCAAGGGTGGCAAATCTCGCGAAATCAAGAAGTAGAGGATTTAAATCGCAGTAGTTGGTCCTATCGCTTTTTTGTGCCGCTACCTGCAACCCAAGCCAAAACCCATCAGGTAGTCCAAACTTACAGCATTGTCTCCAGTTTACCGAATATTATCCCCGCTCTTGCTTCGCCCCAGTATCTCTTTTTTCCTACCCGACAGGTATCTTTAGACCGAGAAAATAGCTTAAGGTCGCCGGGGGGATTAGCGGAAGGGCTAACTTATACTGTAATCTCACAAGTGCCGGAACGCAATCGCAGCCAACTGCGATCGGCCTCAGAAACCTACCCTAAGTCTATTCTCAAGTATTATTTACAAATTCCTGCCGAAATTGCCCCGAAAGTCCGCCGAAAAACCGAGGAATTGCTGGCCAAATCTCCCACACCTTTAACCTCTCCCTACGAGAAGGCCCTATATCTGGCCCAAGCATTGAAGCAAAACTATGAATTAAAAACCGATTTGCCCTTTTTAGCCGAAAATGAGGATTTAGTCTCGGCCTTTTTGTTTCGTTTTCAGGGGGGTTACGCCGATCATTTTTCCACCGTGTTAACGATTATGTTACGCTCGATCGGTATTCCTGCCCGATTAGCCACCGGTTTTGCCCCTGGCCAGTTTAATCCTTTCACTGGCTTTTATGTTGTCCAAAATACGGACGCTTACGCCATCACAGAGGTGTTTTTCCCTGGTTACGGTTGGTACACTTTCGATCCTATACCGGGCCGGGAATTAATTCCCCCATCCTTTGAGGAAGCGGAACCTTTTAGTGTCCTCAAGCAATTTTGGCAATGGGTGGCCGGATGGTTGCCCTCTCCAGTAACGGGTTTTCTCGGTCTGATTTGGGAAAATGTTATCGTTACTATCGGTAAGTTATTGGGATGGTTATGGCGCTTTATTTCTGGCAGTCTTTTAGGGGGAATTCTCGGCGGTTTAGTGGGGGTCGTCTTCGCTTACGCTGGTTGGTTAGGATGGCTACAGTTCCATCGTTGGCGTCGGGGTCGCCAGTTGGCAAAACTACCACCGATCGAGCGTTTATACCAGCAAATGTTAGGAATCTTAACAGAAGCCGGTTATGGTAAACATCCCGCTCAAACCCCTTTAGAATACGCTGTCGCCGCCCGCAGCGTCCAACCGCCGCCAGTGGCGAATATTATCGAGGAGATTGCTCGCGCCTACGTTGATTGGCGTTATGGCGGGAAATCAGCTAATATCGAGAGTTTACGCCAACGTTTTCGAGAGTTGCCCAAGCTAGTGAAAAAGTGAGCTTGAGCCTATAGTTAGTAACTGAAACTTCTAAATTTCGGTTTAACTTCTCCCTTGTAGAGTAAATACAGCGTTATTCACTCACTCAAAGTACAGTATTAATTGTAAAACTGTCGGTTAGAGGACTGTGCATAATGATCCCCGATCAATTTCATCGCCTTACTGTAACGCTGTCTGAAGGGAGGCTATTAATTTCGACTAAATTTCTTTACTACTAAACTAAGAAAATATAATTATGACAAACTATCAAACAGAAATCCGAATCAAAGTTCCTTTAGATGTTGCTGAAAATTATTGGAATGCAACCGAAGAAGAACGCCAAAAAATAGAAGAAAAAATCGCTTTTTATGTTCAATCCTCAACCTTATCTAGGAAGGAATCTCTGGACAAATTATATAAAACGATGGATACTATTGGACAAAAAGCGCAAGAAAGAGGATTAACCCCCGAAATTTTAGAATCTCTCTTAAATGAAGATGAATAGACGCTTTGTTATCGATACCAATGTTATTGTTAGTTCTGTTCTATCGCCCAAGAGTAAACCTAATACTGCTTTTAAAAAAGCTCAACACTTAGGAATTATTATCGTATCTCCTGCCACTTGGCAAGAACTAGAAACTGTCTTATCTCGACCAAAATTTGATCGCTATATTAGTCTTGATGAACGCAAACAATTTTTATTGGACTTCTCTGAAACTGTTGAGTTCGTCTCAAAAATAGACTTTAGGACGGATATTTGTCGAGATACTAAAGATAATAAATATTTGGAATTAGCCGTTAATGGCAAAGCAGAGTCAATCATTACAGGGGATCAATATTTATTGATTTTACATCCTTTTCAATCTATCAATATTGTTACTGTTAATGATTTTTTACTCAGCAATTAGGACGATTACTCTTATTATGTATGGCTAAAGCCATTACTACCAACCAAAAGGCGATCGCTGGTTAGTTAAATGCTATGAGTATTCCTAAAAAAGAAATAGAAACAAATTATCAAAATCTATTGTCTAACTAATTCATAATTGATAACTTTAAGGGAGGATTAATCAATCATGTTAACAATTAATCTAGATCATGAATCAGAAAAATATTTAATTGAAATTTTGTCAGAAGAAAAAATAACTAGCCAAGAATTAGTAAAAAAACTTTTGCGTAACCATTGGATTACTTTAAAAAAATCGCCAACAGTTTTAGAAAAAATGGGTGGTTATCCTGAACATTTATTAGACGAGAGAGAAGACTTGTCTGACAGAGATATTCGTAAGCAAAAAATTGCTAAATATTTGCGCCAAAAACATGAACGCCATGAATAGTTATGACTGAATATTACCCCTTTACCCTTATTGATACAGGAATTATCGTCGCATTTTACAATAAGGGTGATCGTTATCATCAACAAGTTGTTAATTTTTTTGCTAATTGTAGTAGTCAATTAATTACGACTGTTGGCTGTGTAACTGAAACTATGTGGTTACTTGCACCAGATGTAAAAGTTCAAACAGAGTTTTTATCAGCCTTAGAAAAGGGAGTATTTATTGCTGAACATTTACTATCAGAAGATTATCAAAAAATCAAGCAATTAAATCAGATTTACCAAGACTTACCTGCTGATTTAACTGATTTATCGTTAATAGCGATTTCTGAAAGATTAAATATACCTGCTATTGCCACTTTAGATAAAGATTTTGATATTTATCGCCGTTATCGTAATCAATTTTTTATGAGAGTTTTTTATCCTCAGTAGTGCGATTACTCTTATTATCTATGGCTAAAGCCATTACTACCAACCAAAGGGCGATCGCAAGTTTTCGGGTTATTTGTATGCCGTAGAGTTTGTCATTTTCTCCTTTATTAAAATCCCTCAATCTCCTAACTATCTTCAGGACTAAATTGAGAAAGCATAATTATGACAAATTATCAAACAGAAATCCGAATCAAAGTTTCTTTAGATGTTGCTGAAACTTAGAGGAGATATAACGTTTCTTGTAACGATTTCCAATCCCCTTCAGATAGCAAAACTGCATTACCATCGCATCCCTCAATAATAATGGGTTCGTGGGAAACAGTCACTGAATCAATCAAATCCTGCAACTTTTGTTGAGCCTCATTAACCGGGATCATAAATCCTCCTAATTGTGGCTCTTCGGGAATTGCTATGCAAATAACTAACTGAAAATAAAATTAGATGAGAGAACCTACGCTCAAAAGTAGCTGAAATTCATATAGGGAACGACTTAAGGCACAAACAAATTAATACCAAAAGATATACAATTGAGT
>NZ_JADBRW010000091.1:0-11503 GCF_020247025.1 Microcystis sp. M109S1 | reverse complement strand
TTTAAACGGACGTGGAGGAAAGCGTAAGACTTCTGTTAAAGAAGCAGCATCCCGTGAAGCGTCAACCCCATTCAGCGACCATTCTAAAAAAGTGGCGTGGTGAGGAATCGCCGTCCGTTTTACGGCGGCGAGGATGTCAATCGTACAAACCACAATCCCGAAATGCTGATCGTCACGACGATGCAAACGGATAAAATCAATTCTATTGATCGTCAAAATGGCTCGCTCTTGACTGACAGCAAACGCCAACACCTGCTCGTCAGGTATCCGTTGATTAGCATTTCCCGCTTCTTGCACCGTCAAAACATCATGGCCCAAATTTCTCAACAATTCCACAACCGGCAAGGGAAACTGCTCATCTGCATAAAAACGTGCCATCCCCTAAACTGCCTCATTCTGCTCAATGAGTAAATCAATCTCCTCTTCATGAGCTGCCGCATATACCCAAGCATTGGCTAAATCCGTAGCCTTAATAGTCGGATAACTTGTTAATAAATCAGCATCACTATAACCAAGACGACGAGCTTCTACTAACACCCAAACTGGAATTCTTGTATTGGCAATGCAGGCTTGTCCGCCGCAAACTTTAGGCGTTTTCTCAATTCCCTGCCAATTACCACCAAGACTTTGAGCGAGTAACTGGATTACCTGCACTTTTTCGCTAGGTTTGAGGGCAAGAAGTTGCTCTTCTAACTCTTTGATGATCACAGGCTTAAATCCCCATACAGTTTGGGCCAATTATCCTTAATCATTTTACTAGAAAATTTGGGTTTAAAAACTCCCACTTAAGGCAAATCGTGGAGCGAATGCAACAAAACCCGATTCCCCCCAATGCTCCTAGATTTACACGGGATATCTTACATGAACGCCGTTGATACAAATATCCTATTATTTTTCTTAATTTAATTATTCGTGGGAAGTCTCCATCAAATCCAGAGCAAATAGCAAAGCTTGTTTAATTTTACGCATATTTTCCTCGGTAAGTTCGCCCAGTTTTCGTTCCAGTCTCACCGATGAAATAGAACCTAATCCTTGTATATTTGCTACCGAACCTGTTCGTAGAAACCTCACCGCAGACAATTCCACCTCGTAGTTAGTACCCCGATTTTGTGTGGTTATAGGGATGTAGAGAACTAAGGCCCTTGGTGGGTTGGGGTCAAGACGAGATACTATTACAACAGGTCGCGTTTTGGCAGCCAGTCCTAAATCAACTAGCCACACTTCACCGGGTTTCGGGTTCGTCAATTATATCTAATACCTCCTGCTCAACCAATCTAGAACGGAGAAGTTCTAACGCGTCTTGGTCTGCTAATTCGATAATCTCGACAAGATAACGTCGCACCTGTTCAACAGTTGCCGGTTGCCATTGACGCAGTTTAATTTCCAGTTCTTGAATCAGGGCATCCATATTTCAGTTTTGAAAGCCAATATTATCAGGATAACACGGGTCTAAGTAAAAGGAAAATCGTCAAAGTAATGATCGATATCAATCGGGAACCACTCCCCGTCTAATACCTGTTCGAGGGAGAAAGGAGGCTCGACAGGAATCGCGTCGCCAGTGACGGTTTTCGCTTGTATTAGGGTTTTCCGAGCGTTCGAGTAGGCTTTTTGAAAATAATCCCGTGCGTGGTTGCTGAGAGTGATGGTTTCTAGCCACTCTCCCAGTTGAGTTCGGAAACTGGCAATTTCTCCTACCCAGTGACAGACGTTGCGTTCTCGCTCCCGTTCCGATTTGTGATAAGCTAACTTAAACAGGTGTTCGATAAGCTGGGTTAATAAACTCTCTACAGCCCTTCTGTCACTTTTCCCCATGCACTCCACTTCCTCGATCAGATTTTCCCAGTCCACGTCATCAAACTTTTTTAGCTTTAAAAGTTCGGCGGTTTTGGAAGCCCAAAGAACAAAATCCTGATCGTATAATGCTTTCATTGATAAAGCTGTTTCTACTGCCATAGTTTCGTTCCAACTCCTAATAAAACTATTTCTTTAGCTTAACTTTAACTAGCGCAAACCCTTTTAACTTTTTTATCTTTTACTAAATATTATAACTCGATCTGATCAGACGTTATACAATAAATCTTGTCCCTCGATCCCATTGTCCCATGACTACCCCCTTCACTGCCGCAGAAATTGCCTCAGAAGGCATCAAACCCGAAGAATACGAAGACATAGTCAAAAGACTGGGAAGACACCCCAACAAAGCCGAATTAGGAATGTTTGGCGTGATGTGGTCAGAACACTGCTGTTATAAAAACTCCCGGCCGCTCCTCAAACAATTCCCCACCACCGGCGAAAAAATTCTCGTCGGTCCCGGAGAAAATGCCGGAGTAGTGGATTTAGGCGATGGATTGCGATTAGCCTTTAAAATCGAGTCCCATAATCATCCTTCTGCGGTGGAACCCTTCCAAGGTGCCGCTACCGGAGTCGGAGGCATCCTGCGGGATATTTTTACCATGGGGGCGCGTCCCATTGCTATCCTCAACTCCCTCCGTTTTGGTAACTTGGAAGATGCCCGCAATCGTCGCATTTTTGCCGGAGTCGTGGAAGGGATAAGTCATTATGGCAATAGTGTCGGCGTTGCCACGGTGGGCGGTGAGATATACTTCGATAATGCCTACAATGGCAATCCTCTGGTTAATGCCATGGCTTTAGGGCTAATGGAAACCGAAGAAATCGTCAAATCTGGGGCAAAAGGCCTGGGAAATCCGGTTTTATACGTTGGTTCTACCACCGGCCGCGACGGTATGGGAGGGGCAAGTTTTGCCAGCGCCGAATTAACCGATAAATCTATGGATGACCGGCCCGCGGTGCAAGTGGGCGACCCTTTTCTGGAAAAATCCCTGATAGAAGCTTGTTTAGAGGCATTTAAGACCGGCGCGGTGGTGGCGGCCCAGGATATGGGGGCCGCAGGGATCACCTGTTCTACTTCCGAGATGGCGGCCAAGGGAGGGGTGGGAATTGAATTAGACCTCGATAAAATCCCCGTCCGAGAAACCGGGATGGTTCCCTACGAATATCTGCTATCGGAATCCCAAGAAAGAATGTTATTTGTGGCAGCATCGGGACGAGAAGGCGAATTAATCGAGATTTTCCATCGTTGGGGACTTCAGGCTGTGGTCGCTGGCCAGGTAATTGCAGAACCGATCGTCCGTATATTATTTAAAGGGGAAATTGCCGCCGAAATTCCTGCCACGGCCCTAGCGGATAATACTCCTATCTATCATCGGGAATTACTAACAGAACCGCCAGAATACGCCCAAAAAGCTCAATTATGGCAAGATAGCACGATTCCTATTCCCGAATCCTATAACGAGATTTTATTAAAACTGCTCGATAGTCCCTCGATTGCTTCAAAACGCTGGGTTTATCGTCAATATGATCATCAAGTCCAGAATAACACCGTTATTCTGCCCGGGGGAGCCGATGCGGCCGTGATTCGCGTGCGTCCTCTGGGTGCTAATCCCGCAAATTCTCGGCGCGGTGTAGCGGCGACTACAGATTGTAATCCGCGATACGTTTATCTTGATCCCTATAACGGGGCTAAGTTGGCCGTGGCAGAAGCGGCCAGAAACCTTAGCTGTGTTGGTGCTGACCCTATTGCTGTCACGGATAATCTCAATTTCGGCAGTCCAGAGAATTCAATCGGTTATTGGCAATTAGCCACTGCTTGTCAGGGTATTGCCGAAGCTTGTCGGGAAATGAATACACCAGTGACTGGGGGTAATGTCTCTTTGTACAACGAAACCGTTGATGCAGCTGGCAGCCCCCAGTCTATTTATCCGACTCCCGTGATTGGTATGGTGGGATTAGTGCCGGATATAGGGCAAATTTGCGGTCAAGGTTGGCAAAAAGCGGGGGATTTAATCTATATTTTGGGTTTTTCCTTGCCAACTATCGGCGCTTCCGAATATTTAGCCGTTATTCACGGTTTGGTGACGGGAAAACCGCCGGTAATTGATTTTGAATTAGAAAGAAAGGTACAAGCGGCCTGTCGTCGGGGAATTCGCGCCGGTTGGGTGAAATCTGCCCACGATTGCGCGGAGGGAGGTTTAGCCATTGCCCTGGCAGAATGCTGTATTAGTGGCCAATTAGGGGCGGAAATTGACCTTTCTTGGCACAATCAAGGCCGTTTTGACGCGGTGTTATTCGGAGAATTAGCTAGTTGCATTATCGTCTCCGTTTCCTCCGAAAATCAGCAAGATTGGGAAGAATATCTAAAGACACAATTAGGAGACTATTGGCAAATAACCGGCAAAGTTAGCGAAAAAAGCGATAATATTCTGATTTTTGACCGGGATAAACAACCGGCGATCGATGTTAGTCTAGAAACTATACAGCAAGTTTGGTCAAAAGCGATCGAAAGAAGACTGTAATCTTCAAGCCATCAGCCGTCAGCTAAGTAAGTAGTTATAATTAAATTGAAGATAGATTTTGTCTTTGATCCCCCCTGCCCCCCTTGATAAGGGGGGTGCCGATAGGCGGGGGGATCCCCCTTGATAAGGGGGGTGTCTGATAATTTTTAACGCCTACCTACTTAGATAAGAGCGATAATAACTAGAAAAATGGCTAATTATATCGATAAATAAAGGCTGATAGCTGGTCGATAAATCGTTAAAAGAAGATTAAGATCGGGTAAGATTTTGTTACCAAAGTATTCTGCAGCCCCAACCCTCTCATGTTTAGCCATCCCGACTCATCCCTATCCCTGAACCGCGTCGATAAGCCTGAAGAAGCCTGTGGAGTTTTTGGACTCTATGCCCCTGAGGAAGAAGTAGCAAAACTGACCTATTTTGGACTCTATGCCCTGCAACACCGAGGACAGGAATCGGCAGGTATTGCCACCTACGACGGGGAAACGGTGCATTGTTACAAAGAAATGGGCTTAGTTTCCCAAGTTTTTAGCGAAACTGTCCTTAAAACCTTGCCCGGTACTCACGCCGTCGGTCATACTCGTTACTCTACCACTGGTTCTAGCCGTCGCGCCAATGCCCAACCTGCCGTGATCGAAACCCGTTTAGGTAAACTTTCCCTAGCACATAATGGCAATTTAGTCAATACTTTTGAGTTAAGAAATGTATTAGAAAAGCGCGGTTGTGATTTCGGCACCACCACCGACTCGGAAATGATCGCCGTCGCTATCGGACAGGAAGTGGATAGTGGCAAGGATTGGATACAAGCGGCGATCGATGCCTTTAGCTATTGTAGCGGGGCTTACAGCCTTGTTATCGGCACACCGACGGGAATTATCGGGGCGCGAGATCCCAATGGTGTCAGACCGTTAGTAATTGGGGTTTTGCAAGAAGAAGGCAATCCCCCCCGTTATGTTTTAGCTTCGGAAACCTGCGGATTAGATATTATCGGGGCCGATTATCTGCGGGATGTGCAGCCGGGGGAATTAGTTTGGATTAGTGAAGATGGCTTATCTTCAGTGGATTGGGCCATGAAACCGGAGAAAAAATTATGCGTTTTCGAGATGATTTATTTTGCTCGTCCCGATAGCATTGTTCACGAGGAATCTTTATATACTTATCGGGTACGTTTGGGGGAACAATTAGCCAAAGAGTCGCCGGTAGAAGCGGATATGGTGATGGGAGTTCCCGATTCTGGTATTCCAGCTGCGATCGGATTTTCGCGCATTTCTGATATTCCCTACGCGGAAGGATTGATTAAAAATCGTTATGTGGGACGGACTTTTATTCAACCAACCCAACACATGAGAGAGTCGGGAATTAAGATGAAATTGAATCCTTTAAAGGATGTTTTACAGGGAAAAAGAGTTATTATTGTTGATGATTCGATCGTGCGGGGAACCACTAGCCGGAAATTAGTTAAAGCTTTACGCGATGCTGGTGCAAGAGAAGTTCACATGAGAATATCTTCTCCTCCGGTGACTCATCCTTGTTTTTATGGTATTGATACGGATAACCAAGAGCAATTAATTGCGGCAACTAAATCGGTGGCGGAAATTCAGGCACAAATCGGGGTGGATAGTTTAGCTTATCTCAGTCATGATGCCATGTTAACAGCAACGAAGGAAGACCCGAAAACCTTCTGTACTGCCTGTTTTAATGGTGATTATCCGATTCCTGTACCCGATAATGTTAAGCGCTCGAAGTTGATCTTAGAAAAAGTTAAATAGGGTTTGCTGAATAAATCTAAAAACCTTGTTGGATAAGCTTTTTAGACTTTTTTTGGCTCTCTTGGATTTGGTAGGTAAAATGTATTCTAAGATACATTCCTCCTAGCGAGGGGGTGGAACGAACCACAAAGACACAAAGGACACAAAGATTGATCGATCCTATGTAAGTTAAACTTATCACACAGAACCGAGAAGAGCCTTTTTTCCCTCAAAAAGTACCTTATCGGTAAAACCCTACACCCCAACCCCCAACCCCCAACCCCCAACCCCCAACCCCCAACCCCCACCGAAAAACTTTTTGCCGCAAACCCTACTTAAATCCTCTGAAAACAATCGGCAATTTCCTGGGGAGTTAAAAGAGAATTAGGATAACTGGAAAGTTGTCCTAATTTTTGTGCTAATAAAACTGCTTGGGGTGGAGTTAGATAGGTTTTGGCTAAGAGAGCGGTTTGATGATAAGCTTGCCGGATTGGGGCATCTAAAAGGATAGTTCCTTGACCCATAATAATTACTCTTTCGGCGTATTCTGGCATTAAATAGAGGTGATGGGTGATAACAATCACCGTTTTGCCCATCTGGTGTAATTGACGACTCACCTCTAAAATTGCCTTAGCCCCTTGGTAATCTTGGCCGGTGGTCGGTTCATCAAACACAACTATGCGCGGTTCCATGGCTAAAATTGCCGCAATCACTACCCGCGCTCGATCGCCTTTCGGTAAGGAGAGAGGATGATAGGATCGATATTCTAGCAATCCCATGGCTTCTAGACTTGCTTTCGTGCGTTGGGTAACGATTTCTGGAGGATAACCGAGATTAGTCGGGGCAAATGATACTTCTTTCTCGACAGTGGTGTTAAAAATCTGATTATCGGGATTTTGGGCTACATAACCGATCGAACGGGCTAAATCACTGACAGAAAAGCTATCGGTCGCAACGCGCTCGCTACGCGAGATCGAACGTCCATCAATCATAACTTGACCGGTGGTCGCCGAGAGAAGATTGAGAAAATGCTTGACTAAAGTGCTTTTTCCCGCCCCATTTTGACCGATAATCAGCAAATATTCCCCTTCGGCAATATCGAGGGACACATCCCGCAAGGCGGTAGTACCATCGGGATAGGTATGGCAGAGATTTTTTACCCTCAGTATGGGGTTTAAGGGGTCAGAAACCGACGATAAGGGAGGGGTTGGGCTTATCTGATGGTAAAAGGATTTAAGCTCGTTTAAACGGGCAAAACCGCGGTCTAGGGTGACAGGAATTGATTCGATCTCGCGTAGCGAGCGCGTTGCGAGCGCCCCGATGTTTTGCTCGATCAAAGCAAAAGTAGTGGCCACTTGCGGGGGACGCAGGGCATTTTCCTGTAAACGTTGTACTTGGGAGTAGATCTCTGCTGGGGTTCCCATAGCTTCGATCGCACCATCCCTTAATAGTACCAGGCGATCGGCATATTCGGCCATTTCCTCGGCCGCGTGGGAGACCATGACAATAGTGACACCGAGATGGCGATTTAATTCCTTAATGGTGGCGAAAACTTCTTGGGATCCCACCGGATCCAGTTGGGAGGTGGGTTCATCGAGAATTAACAAAGCGGGCTGAACTGCGAGGGCAGCGGCGATCGCTAATCGTTGTTTTTGTCCTCCCGATAGTTCCCCCGGCGATTTTTTTTCCATTCCCTCTAACCGGACTGCTGCTAAAACTTTGGGAATGCGCGCTTTAATTTCCTCTCGCGGTAGCCTTAAATTTTCTAAGGTAAAAGCGATTTCATTTTCTATAGAAGTGGCTAAAAGTTGCGTTTCGGGATCTTCAAATACTGCCCCCACATAGCGGGCCAAGGTGCTAACCGGATGGGTTAAAGTGTCTAAACCTGCTACTGTTGCATAACCAAAAAAACGCCCTCCGTAAAATTGGGGGACAATACCGTTAAGAGTTAAACAGAGAGTAGTTTTTCCCGCACCTGTGGGCCCGATAATACCTAAAAATTCTCCTCGATGAATTGCTAAAGAGATATTTTTCAGCACTAGATTGGAGGATTCGGGATAAATATAGGAAACTTTCTCTAATTGGGCGATGATTTCCATTATTGGTGGGGAATAGAAGACGGGAGTGGGGTAGATAGGGAGATGTTTTTATGGAAAATTTGAATTAGGGACGCTTCTATTTTTCGCTACCTCGATCGATGAACTTGATTATCACACAGGTGGCCCACTACTCTGTCAATTTTAAAACTATCAGAAGATTTAAGCTAAGACGTATTTAGGGTTTGCGGCAAAAAGTTTTTCGGTGGGGGTTGGGGGTTGGGGGTTGGGGGTTGGGGGATGGGGTGTAGGGGATGGGGGATGGGGTTTTACCGATAAGGTACTTTTTGAGGGAAAAAAAGTCTAAAAGTCTTACCCAACAAGGTTTTTAGATTTATTCAGCAGACCCTATTTAAAGGCTGCATCTCATTTTTGTCAATCTACTGAGTTGGGATTTTTAAAGGGAAACTATAGTCATTTCAGATAAATCTGATACACTCTAGACCGACAAAACCCTTATGAACTCTGGGATTGATATTCTCAATCTTAATTGAAATGACTATATCTTCTAAAATTGGTCATTGCTTCCGATTTTACCACTCAATCCAAGCCTTTGGGGGGTTCTACTCCCCAAACCCCGGAGCGCATTAGTTTTTCGGTGAGATGCTTACAGGCAGCTGCTGATACATTTGTCATCATTTAAGAGTCGCTGATAATTGCTGATTTTCGGTATTTCTGCAATTGTACCAGTTACCCCTCACCCGCTCGCAGAAAAACTTAATATTTTTACTCTTGACAAATTTGCTTTAAGGTGCTAACAAAATCAGGGTAAGAAATGCCGGCCGCTTCAGCGCGATGGATAGTGGTGGGTTGACGGGAATTGAGGGCAGCGATCGCTAGACTCATAGCAATGCGATGATCGGTAAAACTGTCCACTTCCGTGCCGAATAGGCCTGTACCGCCGGTAATCTCTAAACCATCGGGTAATTCCCTTACTTTTGCCCCTAGGCGATCAAGTTGGGTGGCCATCACTGTCAGGCGATCGCTTTCCTTCACCCGTAATTCCTCGGCATCCTTGATAATCGTCGTTCCTTGGGCAAAAACCGCCGCTACTGCCAAAATCGGAATTTCATCGATCAGACGGGGTATAATCTCACCGGCGATCGTGGTTGCCTGTAGTGGACTGGATTTCACCCGCAGATCCGCCACCGGTTCCCCCGTCACCACCCGTGGATTTTCGAGGGTGATATCTGCTCCCATTGCCTGTAAAACCTGTAAAACTCCAGTTCTAGTCGGGTTTGTGCCCACATTTTCGATTAATAACTCGGAATTAGGCACAATTGCCCCCGCTACCAACCAAAAGGCTGCCGAACTGATATCCCCCGGTACAATCACCGTTTGTCCGGTTAAAGTGGGATAACCCGTCACCGTGACGCTATTAGTCTCCCCATCCACCTCAATATTTGCCCCAAAAGCGCGCAGCATCCGTTCACTGTGATCGCGAGATAAAGCGGGTTCCGTGATCGTGGTTTTCCCCTCCGTTAACAGTCCTGCGAGGAGAAGACAGGATTTCACCTGTGCAGAAGCAACGGGAGAATAGTAGTGGATCGGTTGCAGAGATTGCCCAGAAACGGCTAAAGGTGCTAAAGAATTGGCTTTTCTGCCCCAAATTTGCGCCCCCATTTCCCTTAGGGGTTTCACCACCCTGGACATGGGACGCGAGCGCAGGGAAGCATCACCGGTAACGACAAAAAAACGGTCCCGATGACCGGCCAATAATCCTAACATTAAGCGGATCGTCGTGCCAGAATTGCCCGCATCGAGGATTTCTAGGGGTTCCTCAAGATTGCCTAAACCCCTACCTTTGACGATCACTTTCTCGCTGTTGAGTTGGGAAATTTCCACACCCATGCAGCGAAAACAACTAGCGGTACTGCGGGGATCTTCGCCCAATAATAACCCATGAATGACGGTTTCACCTTCGGCGATCGCTCCTAACATCAGGGAACGATGGGATATAGATTTATCGCCGGGGATAGTGATTTTTCCCCGTAATCCCGTGATTTTGGCTGGATCGATGACTAAATCTTGATGGGATTGAAGGGGGTTAAGGGTGACAATAGACATGATCGTTAGGCAGATGAAGACAAGCTCGATCTATTTTCCCCCTTTACCTCGCCCTTTCCTTGTCAAGTTATGTAAAGAATATTAAGCTAGAAGCATTCAGTCGTCAGTTTTTTGTTATGCCCACTACTGCCCAAGAAGTTTATAATCAAGTGGTCTGTCACTTATCATCTGGGGAACGTTTGCGGTTGGCCACAATCATTCTCAATCAACTTGTCGGCCAACAACAACCATCGACCGATCAAAATGATACCTGGACTGAGGAGGATCAGATCGATCTTGTCAATTTTTCCCTAAACTATGCGGCCAAAACTTTCTCTGATGTGGAGGGGGTTAATTGGTGACGTTTTCCCCTGGAGATGTGGTGACAGTTGATTTTCCCGGTGTGACAGGAACGAGGGAAAGGACACAAAGATCGATCGCTCCTGTATAAGTTAAACTTATCACACAAAGAATAAGAGAGCCACCGATTGTTCCCTAACCCTACGATTTTTTACTAAAATAACTGATAACTGATAACTGATAACTGATAACTGATAACTGATTATGTCTCGTCGTCAACTTTTGAGTTTTTTAATTGCAGTAATTCTGGCATTTTTTGCCTTTATTCCCGATGCTAACGCTTTAGGTGGTTCCCAACCCCCTTTAAACCAACCTGCACCCGATTTTACCCTACCGACTAACACGGGAGAAGGCAATATTTCCCTATCGGATTATCGGGGTAAGTGGGTAGTTTTATATTTTTATCCCAAGGATTTTACCCCGGGCTGTACCCTAGAAGCGCGGCGTTTTCAGCAGGATTTGCCGAAATATATGGCTAAAAATACGCAAATTTTAGGGGTAAGTGCCGATGATGTCGATTCTCATGCGGAATTTTGTGACTCGGAGGGTTTAAAATTTCCCTTACTAGCAGATACCACTGGAGATGTTAGTAAAGCTTATGGTTCTTGGATGGGTTATGTTTCCCTGCGTCATACCTATCTTATAGATACCCAAGGGATTTTAAAAGAGATTTATTTAGGGGTAAATCCTGCCATTCACAGTGCCGAAGTTTTAGCACGTTTAGAGGAATTACAGGCGAATTCTTGACATCCTCGCCGCCGTAAAACGGACGGCGATTCCTCACCACGCCACTTTTTTAGGGTGGTCGCTGAATGGGGTTGACGCTTCACCGAAAAACGCTTAATTGCTTAAGTCTGACACTTCCTCCACGTCCATTTTGAGT
>NZ_JADBRW010000090.1:0-5363 GCF_020247025.1 Microcystis sp. M109S1 | reverse complement strand
TTATCAGTTATCAGTTATCAGTTATCAGTTATCAGTTATCAGTTATCAGTTATCAGTTATCAGTTATCAGTTATCAGTTATCAGTTATCAGTTATCAGTTATCAGTTATCAGTTCACTGTTTACTGATTACTGTTCACTGTTTACTGTTCACTGAAACTTCCCACTTCCTACTGGTCTTGCATATATGGTTGATTATTTTTGAGGCAATTGTATGCCTTTTGTAACTCGATTCCCAGATAACCGATATGTTCGGGAATAATTGCGGGATTAGTTGTTGCAAGCTCGCGGATTAATTTGAGGGGATTTTTGCCTTGATAACAAGCAACAATTTCCCCACTGCCGGGAGTAGTTTGTTGGACAATAATTTGTTCTGATTCTAGAGAAATCAAAAAGTTACCGCTAGGGTCAAAAAAATCACGCTGATTGACAATTTTATCGTACTGGGTGGCGATTAATCGTTCGACATTCTCCCAAGTATCATCGTATATATGGGCCGATTGACTAATAGTAATCAATGGACCTAAGGTTAAATTATACTGGGAGCGTTGATTGATTTCTTGGCAAATATGTTGCTGTAAAGCGCGCAATCCCATGGCATTTGCCGGCCAAGCGGCAAACATATCATTACTTCTAAATATTGCGGTGAGAGATAATTCATTTTCCACCACTCGCACCCAAATATGATTTAAACAGGGACTACCTCCCTTTTCGTGGTCTTTCACATCCCAGAGGGACATAACTGCACTGGCAGCGTCAATTTCTGAGATTAATTTATTAATAACCTGTGTAATTTGATCCCGTCCAAACCAAGAGCGCAATCTTTGACCGTAGGTGTATTTAACTCCTTGGTGTATAGGGGAATCATCGAGAATTTGTCCGATATATTCGGTAAGAAAAGCTCTATCTATAGGCAAATAATTAGGTTCAGGAAAATAAAAGTCTCGGGGTTCATCGGTGACAATTGCCATTAGGTCGATTAATTCTTGCCATTTACCATCATATCCTGTCGGTCTAATTGTGCCGGTGGTTTTAATCTTTTGGAGAATTTTTACCCAAGTTTCGGCAATAGTTTTTCCTTCAATGCGATGACCGTATCTTGTACCGGGTAGGAGAGAAGGAAGATTTTCTGAGATAGGAAAGGTTAATGGTTCTCCCCAAGTTGGTAACGGGGATTGTTTTGCATAACTTTGGACAGTTTCAATCACTTCTGGGATAGATTTAACTGGTTGATATTGAATTGATTGACGCAATTTTTCGAGAATTTCTCGGTCAATTTCTTTGTCAATGTATCCCCTGATAAGAGAATTAATTACCCAACATTCTTTACCTGTGTCACTTTTTCCTAACTGGAATCCTTGACTAAAAAAATCTAGCAAACATTGACAGCTACCGGAGTTCTTATCTTCCTTAGTCGCGTTGAGAATAACTAAGTATCTAACGTGGGGATTTGCTATTAAGTTTCTCAGCAGGGGACTAATTCCTCTGGTGGGACTATAAAGATTACCAATTACCGCATATTGGTCGGGATTTAAATGTTTAGCAAGGGACTGTTTTACTGTCCATCCGGTGATAATTGCTGTTTGTCCGTGACCGCAGATTAATTGATTGGGTTTATAGTGGGGTTGGTAGGTGAATTTAGGGGTGGTTTCTGTACTAAGCATGGATTTAAATTAATCGTTCAAGATAATTAATAATATTTCGGTGAAGCTGTTCTATTGTATCACTGCCATCCAGTTGTAAACAATTATCTTCATATTCTTTAAATATCTCGACAAACATCTGACGAACTTTCATTAATTTTTCTTGTTTTTCGTACACTTCTGTGATGGCTCTGTTTTTAATTCTTGCTAGAGAAATATCAGGAATAACATCGATATAAATGACTAAATCTGGATTGGGAAAATGTTGATTTAACTGCTGAACAAAAGCCAATTCTTCGGGATTATTGCAATTGTAGGCCAAAGAAGAAAAATAATAACGAGTAGTGATCACATGGGTTTGTTCTTGGTGAATAAGTTTAAAAACGCCATCGTGATCATTATATAAGTGATCATGGCGATCAGCTGCAAATAGATAGGCCATTTGTTGGTCAAATTTATTTTGATCTTTGATAGAAATAAGATTAGTTTGCATTATTTCTCGAATCAAACGACCGATGACTCCCTCGGAAGGTTCCGGACTTAAAACTGCTTTTTCCCCTCGCTTTAAAAAATATTCTTGTAAGAGTTTTGCTTGGGTACTTGTTCCAGAACCATCAATACCTTCAAAGACAATAAATTTCGGTTTCATAATTTAATCTTCTTTCTCGCTCTAATTATCTGAATAATTGTTTTAGCCAAGTTAACCAAGATTTTTTATGGGGTATTAATTGTGTCATTTCTCCGATAATCTCTCCCATACTTCCCCAAGCATAAATATTTTTATTGAGGGATTGTATAGTTAAATTTTCTTGTAAAGCTAAACTGATGATACTAATCATTTCTGCTGCTTGATTACCGACTATTTGCGCTCCCAGTATTTTACCATCTTGTCGGTAGATTAATTGACAAAATCCCGTGGTTTCCCCCCAGATTTGCTGTGGGACTATATTTTTGATGGGATAGTTGATCATCTTTACCTCCTCACCATAGCTGTCCTCGGCTGCTTTTCTAGTTAAACCCACCCAAGCAATAGCAGGATCGAAAGCAATAAATGAGGGAATTTGCTCCGGATTAAAGTTAAATTTTTCTCCCGTGAGCAGATGCTTGACTAACCCAAAAGCGGCCCGGTGATTTAAAGTAGTATCTGGATAATTATTTCTGAGCAAATTTAGGGCATAAATGCGGGAATTATCAGTTTGTAATTGCCGATTAACCCTAATTAATCCTTGCTCTAGTTTAACTCCCACCCCGGCCAAATTTAATCCCTGTTCATTGACTTGATAATTACCAGCAAAAATCATATCATCAACTTCGATAACACGATTGCCTAATTGTAACCATTTTTGACCCTCGATCGCTTTCACTTGACTAGGACAATAGCCGGATAAAATCTTAATTCCTTCCGCTTCTAAAATGGCAGTAACTAAATGGGAGATTTCCCGATCAATATCCGGCAGTAGATAATTATCCTCGATAATTAAGCTAATTTCTTTCCCTAAACGTCGGAGAATTTGTGCCAAACTCACAGCCATGCTGCTGTTGCCAATAATCGCTAAATGTTGTCCTAAATTGTCTAAATTTGGCTCTTGCCAAAGGGTCTGAGCAGTAAAATAATTAACCTCATCTAAGCCGAAAATTCTCGGTACTTGCGGATAAAAACCAGTAGCGATAAGATAGTGTTTAGCCAACAATTGCCGACCGTTAACCACGAATCCTAAACGCGGCAGCCGGACAAATTCCCCCCCACCCAAGATAACATCTATTCCTTCCGTGGCTAATCTCGCCAAAGAATGATGTTTATTAATACTTTTATCTACTTCCTCTAACCATTCCCGCAACCGTTGCCATTGGGGATAAATGGCCGTTTCTTGCCAATGATTCAGCAGTTTATAGAGATGGATAATTTGGCTGCACCCCTTGCTAAAAATGTCCTCAGATGCCTCTAAATTGCCGCTAGAAGGCTGTTGCACTAAAGCCACCCTTTTTTTGAGGTGAACAGCCAACAAAGCCGCTTCTATCCCAGCAGGATTGGCACCGATAATTACTAAGTCGTAAACCACAAATATAAAGTAGGAGTCAGGAGTCGGTCATCAGGAGTCAGGAGTCAGGAGTCGGTCATCAGGAGACAGGAGTCAGGAGACAGTATTCAGGAATCAGGAGACAGTATTCAGGAATCAGGAGACAGTATTCAGGAATCAGGAGACGGTATTCAGGAATCAGGAGACGGTATTCAGGAATCGGAAACTTAACACTTAAGTAGGGAGGCACAATTATTTGTAGGATGGGTTAGCGGTAGCGTAACATAATCGGGCGTTGGGTTTCATGCTTCAACCCAACCTACGTTCATCTTATATTTAATTCCACCCACCCACTTAAAACTCAAATCTGATAACTGATAACTGATTACTGATAACTGATAACTGATTACCGGCGCCGGTCTTGCAGTTTTTTATAGACATCTCGCAGGGGGACTTGATGATAGGCGAGAGCGACGAGGGTATGATAAAAAAGATCGGCCACTTCTGCGGCAATAGCATCGCCATCATTATCTTTGCAGGCCATGACCACTTCTGCCGATTCTTCGCCGATTTTCTTGAGAATTTTGTTATCTCCTCCGGCCAAGAGTTTACAGGTGTAGGATTCCGGATGAGGAGCGTCTCTGCGATCGCAAATTACCTTAAACAATTCCGAGAGAGTATCGGCCGCTGGCGGTGATTTTTGCCAATTTACTTGGTGAAAACAGCTTCTTTCGCCGGTATGACAGGCGATATCACCGATTTGCTCAATAGTCAGCAAGATGGCATCACTATCGCAATCGTAGCGAATTTGACGCACTTTTTGGATATGGCCCGAGGTGGCTCCTTTGTGCCACAATTCTTGACGGGAACGACTCCAATACCATGCTTCCCCAGTGGTGAGGGTTTTTTCGAGGGATTCCCGATTCATCCAGGCCATCATTAACACTGTAGCATCAAGATAGTCTTGGGCGATCGCTGGTACTAAACCCTGGGGATTATAAGCGATCGCGTCGAGGGGAATAGCGGAGAGTAAAGAAGACATCAGTTTTTCGCGGTCAAGAATTATGGTGGGACAAATTACCCAAAGCTTAATTATATAGCCATGGGGTCTTGGGGGTTAGGGGTTGGGGGTTGGGGGATAGGGGATGGGGGTTGGGATTTAATGGTTGAATAATAAAAAAATTGCTGAGAAATTGATGAGAATACAATCCTATCGAGACTTACAAGTTTGGCAAACAGGAATGGATTTGGCAGAAAAATGCTATTTAGCCACTCGCAATTTCCCCAAAGAAGAAACCTACGGGATGATTTCTCAAATTCGCAGGGCTTCCGCTTCTATTCCTGCTAATATTGCCGAGGGTCATGGCAGAAAAACCCGCAAAGAATACCTACAGTTTCTCTACATAGCCCAAGGTTCTCTTAGAGAATTAGAAACCCATCTACTGTTATCAAAAAGAGTCCGATTGAACCCATCGGATACGATTGAACCCCTTCTTAACCAATGTGAATCAGTGGGTCGGTTGTTATCGGCCTTAATTCGTTCTCTGGAAGCGGGGGTTGGTGGAAATTAGTGGTTGGGTGTTTCTTATCCCCTATCCCCTATCCCCTATCCCCTATCCCCTATCCCCTATCCCCTATCCCCTATCCCCTATCCCCTATCCCCTATCCCCTATCCCCTATCCCCTATCCCCTATCCCCTATCCC
>NZ_JADBRW010000009.1:0-3458 GCF_020247025.1 Microcystis sp. M109S1 | reverse complement strand
GGGGTTGGGGGTTGGGGGTTGGGGGTTGGGGTGTGGGGTGTGGGGTTTTACCCATTTTCAGGTGGTCAATTACCTAATTTTCAGGGAAAAAGTCCCGGAATTTTCCCCCCAATCACTCCAAGGGGCGGCACTTTTTGAGGGGAAAAAAGTCTAAAAACCTTGTTGGATAAGGTTTTTAGATTTATTCAGCAAACCCTACTTAGATGTGTGTAATTGATTGTCTCTAGCTACTGTTAATTCTTTGGTTCACAGCCAAGTTACCATTGACACTGATATTTTCCATATATTTTAACCGATCGCCCCAGGAATCTCCCGATCGAGAAAATAGGCAGAATTGACGACCAGATCATCCCTCTATACTGAGGTTATCATCGGGTATAACTGGTATATGAACCCGAAAAACCGTGCCGGGGTAGAGGGAACTTGTTTGCTCGGGATTGGGACTGATAAATTCAATCGTCCCCCCCATGCTGGTAATTAATTCTTTTGCGATCGCTAAACCCAATCCTGTACCGGGTATATCTCCCCCTGCTTGCACCCCCCGGTAGTGACGTTGAAAAATTCTTTCTTGATCGCTCCTCGCTATACCATAACCCGTGTCTTTAAAAACAATTTCTACACTATTCTTAACATTCTGCACCTCGACGATGACTTTTCCGCCAGCAGGAGTATATTTGAGGGCATTATCAATTAAATTGCTGAATACTTCCCGCAAACCGGGGATATTGGCGCAAATAAGTGGTATGTCTTCCCCGTGAATCGTTTCTAGACGGAGATTTCTCTCTTTGGCTACCGCTTGGGCCGAAAGGAGCAGCGGATCGAGAATATCATGGAGATCGATCGGAGCTAGTTGGCCGCTGCCAGCAGGCAAGAGAAAGGCGGTGGGGGAAGATTGCGCTTGCAGGAGAGGAATATCGACAGTGGGGTAATTTTCGCTTTCTTGCTCAATTTGTGCCTCAAATTCGGCGATTAAGTCCCGAACTCGATCGCTTTCCCTCAGGATACCAGTAATGGCAGGATCGTTACCTTCTTCGGCTAAAAGCCTTTTGAGCAGAAGTTTACCAAAGGTTTTTAAAGCGGTGAGAGGATTGCGGATTTGATGGAGAAAGGTATCGAGGCGCTGACTTTGCCATTGTCGATAATAACGTTCTTCTCCCAATTGGCGATCGAGTACACAGGCCAAAGCGAGGGTTTGGGTGATTTTTTCCATCCGGGTTAATTCCCAACTTTGCCAAGGTCGTTTTTCTCTGGTTGTCACCAATAATCCGATCATGCCCTCTTCATACATTAAGGGTAAAAACAAGCGATGACTGCTGACGGTCTCCTGATTACCCCAGAGGTGGGATAAATCTTCTAACTTAACCGCAGTTAACAAGTCTGCCGCCGGTTGCCCCGGTTGTAAGGAAAGCCGCTTTTTTTGGGGAGAAGGGGGATTAAAAGGCGGATAAACAACGACTGGAATTAAATTACTCGATAAAGGTTCATTTAAATAAACCGCACTTCTGTCCGTTTCCATTTGCTCTCGCAAAAGTTCCATCTGTGCCTGACAGAGGGCAATAAAATCATCACTCAGGGGAGTCCGGGAGGGGGAGGAGAAGGGCATACCAAGAAAGTAAAAAGTAAAAAATCAGAAAACCTAGATACAGCTAGGGTTGCGAGTTTTGTTTCCCAGTTTACATAGGGGAGAATGACCCTCCTCTTGAGTCGAGGGCAACCGGCAAAAAGCAATTAGGACAAGGGTTTGGTCACTATTTTCGGGGTGGATCACGGTATATATTAAAAAAAGTTTAAGAATAATAAGTTTTGTATCGGGATTTGGGGCAGTGTTTTCGTCAGAAAAACTTAAACCTAGTCTCAGTCTAGCTTCTAGTCAAACTTGTCTGTAATTAAGTTTGTGAGGGACACTTGATTTCTTGGTCTAGAAGGGATATAATCGCTACGGCTTTTGTAACTATCATTACCATTACAGCGATTAGCCAAAACAGGAGGTAATTGGGTTGGCCAGAAAACGGAAACGTAAAAGTCGCCGTCGTCAAGAAGGACGTAAGATACTTGAACTCATACCCCAGTATAGTATTGAAAGTGGCGAAGATAAACCTGTAACTGCGGCGCGCAAGTACATTCAAGCTATAGGCATTAGCCCACCAGCTTTATTGATTGTTAAGCGTAACGAGCATACAACCGATCGCTATTTCTGGGCTGAAAAAGGACTGTTTGGAGCGCAATATGTGGAGGAAAACCACTTCCTTTTCCCAAGTTTGCGCGACCTGCAGCCCCAGCCTCAGACCGTCAAAGCGGCGGTAGCAGTTGCCAAATAACTCAAAGGACTATTAATGGTATCATGGAAAGTAAACTCGTTTACCGAAAAGTAAACGAGTTTTTTTTGTCTGAGACCTAGGAATCAGCCATCAGCTTTTCGCTGATGGCTGAAGATAAGAAATCTGAGGCCGAAAAACAGCCAAGTTTTAGGCGACATTACCTGCTGTGGCAGTAATAATTTGACGTACTTGAGCATCGGTCAGATTAGGATTGGCATTCAACATTAAGGCCACCACTCCAGCTACATGAGGTGCTGCCATGGAGGTTCCACTCAAGAAACCATAGCTACCATTAGGGAGAGTAGAATACACTTGCACGCCGGGGGCAGTGACATACATCATTGAGGAATTAGAGCCAGCACGATTGGAGAAGGAAGCCATCTGGTTAGAACTATTAACGGCACCGACGGCAAGACCCCAAAAGGTGGCGCTGGAAGCGGGATAACCGGGTTGAGCTGCCCCCTCATTACCGGCGGCCATAACCACGATAACACCGCGACTGCTGGCATACTGGAGGGCCGATTGAACTGCACTGTCAGTGCTACCACCCCCCAAACTCATATTAATTACATCAGCACCGTTATCTACCGCGTAGCGAATTCCTTGGGCAACGCCACTATAGCTGCCACTACCGGAATCGCTCAAAACTTTCACTGGCATAATTCTGGAATTGTAGGCCACACCAGTGGCTCCGAAACCATTATTACCAGCAGCAATGGTTCCCGCCACATGAGTACCATGGCGGTTGCCATCTAAAGTGTTATTATTGCCATTGGCAAAGTTCCAGCCATAAACGTCATCGAAAATTTGGGTCTGAAACCCCGTCGTTCTACGACGGCTTTACCGTTAAATACTAGCGCATTTACCAAATATATGCTAAAATGTGAGACATGGAAAAAGCTTATTCTTACCGATTTTACCCCACACCAGAACAAGAGTCGCTATTGCGGCGCACCTTGGGCTGTGTAAGATTAGTTTACAACAAAGCTCTCCATCTCAGAACACAAGCATGGTACGAAAAGCAAGAAAGAGTAGGATACGCTCAAACGTCTTCAATGCTAACCGATTGGAAAAAGCAAGAAGAATTAGACTTTCTCAATGAAGTAAGCTGTGTACCTTTGCAACAAGGGTTAAGACATT
>NZ_JADBRW010000089.1:0-8317 GCF_020247025.1 Microcystis sp. M109S1 | reverse complement strand
TCGAGAATTTGAAAATAAAGAAGAACTGGAAAAAGTAGTCAATCAGCTTTTAAATGAAGGGGGATTGATTATTAAATGGAGTAGAAAGCTTAAAAATAAGGGTAATGCTGTTAATGTAACTTAAATGCGTAAAAGCTTACCGATACTGGTTGCCGTTAAGGCAGCCCCCGCAAAAATCGCCGGGATGGCCGGCACATGAAAGACGAGCATTAACCCGGCCGTACCCGCAGCAAAAGGTGCCGCAACCCCCACACAGGCCACAACCGTGGCTTGAATTCCCACTTCCTTGAGTTGCCGCAGGTCGGATTCCAGGCCAATTTCAAACAGCAGAATAATCACACCGATTTCAGCCAGAACCGAAATCACTTCACTTTGGGACTCAAAGATCCGGTCCACGGCAGCCGGGGCCAATTGATTCAATCCTTGCAGTACCGTCATAATCAGCGAGTCGGAGGCCGATAGCCCCCCTTCGGGAAAGATGAGCAGATGCAACGCCGAAACGCCGACGATCACACCGGCGACCAGTTCTCCCAGTACGGGCGGAAAATCCAATCGTCTGGCGGCCTCCGCGCCGAGCTTGCTGGCCAGATAAATGACCACCAGCGTCAGCAATACGCCAGAGAGAATAATCGGTGAATCCTCGGCCACAACGGTGGCGAGCAAGGGTATCGGAGTCATAGGAGCCGCTAAGCTAAACGGCTTTTACTTCGGATCACCGATATAGACTCCAAAAGGGTTATAGCTATTGGATCATGCAGGTTAAGCGCCGTTTAGCTTATCTCCCCAATCAAAGGAGGCAGAATATGGGACAAAATCATCAGTTTAAAGGGATGAGGGTTAAAGATTTCAGGCGTTGCTGAATCAAGGTATGAATGACAACCTTGCACCCATCCAAAAGTTAGTTTGGGTCTAGGTTTTAAAAATCCCACAAAAGAAGATTCATATCTCAAATCAGCAACGCCAGATTTCAGATAGTCATAAAACTGGGGGATATGAAAAAGGGCCACCGCTCAAGGACAGTCAAGCTGGGGATGCGGTGGCCCTAGAGTGCCGGAGTCATGAACCGGCTTGTGGTGCTTGTGTCATCTAGATATCACAGCCCTCTGGTCCACAGAAACTCTGTCCGTACAGAACCTCCGCGTCACAGAGATAGATCATGCCCGCAAAATTGAGGAAAAACTGATCGGCAACCTGCTTGGCAATATTCTGGGCCATAATTCGATCGGGGGTAAGTATCTCGAACTTGACATTAGTGTCGGTTTCGGAAACGTGGGGTTGTCCCGACGAGCGCACGTTGCGACTGCCTTTACCGCCAGTATCCATCACCGTATAACCACTCGCCCCGGCTTCTTCGATGATCTTGGCGACTTTTTTCAGCAAAATCTTTTCTGTGACGATGACGAGCTTTTTGGCTGGTTTGGCCATGTTGATTATCTCCTTAAATATGTACATTTATTTGCTTGGTAGGCCCCGTCAAGGGAGTGCCGACCGACCACAATCTTTCTGGAATTAGCCGCCGCTTAGTGCCTGGGCCAGACCAAGGAAGAACGGGATACACAAGCCGATCGCTACTGGCGTACCGATGGCCGTGGACGCACCTATATAGGCGGAGGGATTAGCCGACGGGATACCGGCCCGCAACGTGGGCGGCCCGGAGATGTCGGAACTAGAGGAAGCGATGACGGCCAGAACCACGACACCGCCCCAACTGAACCCGGTGGCGTAGTGGGCAATCATGCCGAGACCGAAGGCGATTAGACCATGTATAAAGGGTGCTAGGACGCTATAGACGACATACCACTGGGCCACCTTACGCAGTTCACCAACCCTTGACCAAGCCTCCATCCCCATGACCAGCATCAAAATTGAAAGCAAGCCACGAAAGAGGGGATCGTAGAAGCTTTTATAGACGGTTTCTGGCTGGGTGAAGATGCCCAAAGCCAGACCTAATAACATGGCCGATAGGGCCGGCCCGCGCAGGCTTTCCTCGATGATCGGCCAGATCTTGACCCGATTATCCGTAGGCTGCTGCTGACTGAGATACTCCTGCCGACTGCCCGGATAATCCTGCTGATCGGAATAATCCCCGGCCGCCACGGGCTGCTTGCTAAAAGACTCGCGGTCGTAGGCTGCTTCTTTATTCGTCTTCTTGTTAATATAAATGTTAGCCACCACGATCGCCGTTACCAGCGCCGGGATATCCATAAAAGGATAGAGTGCGCCGGCCCAGGCCTCGTAGGGTATCTTTTGTTCTTCTAGTACCGTCAGACCGGCGGCCATAGTCGAGCCACTCACGGCTCCAAATAACCCCCCAGTTGCGATCGCATCTACGACTTTCACTTTGGGCAGATTGGCTAAGGTATAGCGTGCGATGAAGACCACAAAAATCCCTACTATTACGGCAAAGATCATGGGTAACACCATCTCCGTCAGGTTGGAATTGCGGATGGCAATCCCGCCAGTCAGACCGATTTTGGTCAGCAGCATGAAGACAATGATCGTACAAATCGACTCGGGAATGACCAATTCACTTCCGAGAGCAGCAATGATCATCCCACCAATCAAAAAGGCCAGTGTTGGCGACCGCAACTGCTGGATAAAGTCCATGACAAACAATGAGAAAAAATCCACGAATACCTCCTTAAGCCTCCCCTGATCAGGAGTCTTGAATATAAATGAACTAAATGAACTTTCAAAAGCTGAAAAAGAGTAAGAGTAAGGCTCTTTACTGCTTAAGCAAACCTGTTGTGGGCAGAACTTTGGACAGCGTCAAGTCCGGGGGCAAGCCTAATTCGGGATTTTTGGCGGTTAAACTAGCCATGATCGCCCCAGCCCCAGAAGCTATCCCGAAAGCGAGAGCTAGAGGGAGATAAATGATGGCAGCTGTTAGACCACCGAATATATCGCTCCGCAAATTGTCAAAATGAATACGATTGGTTATTTGCATGAGAATCCAACTGAGCAAAGGATTTTTGGCCACAACAAAGCTGGCGGTTGACAGACCAGCCTTGATAGACAAAACTTTATGGTTTTTAAAGATCGATTGTTATAAATCTATACTAGAACGGATATCTTGACAAGCAAATTTTTGTAAATTGAGTTTGAATCGATATATCTTTACAAAAGTATTGATTTAAACCTATGATATAAGCGGGGTGGGGAGGTTTTCACTCGTTCCCCTCCATTCCTGCTTCTGTTTAGCAAAGCTCCTCAAGGCAGTAACAGAAGTGTAGCTCTCTAGAGGCCTCTCTTGATTCAAGCCACTTTACATCAACTGATCGTCTTTGAAGCGACCGCTCGTCATGGCAGTTTCACCAGGGCTGCTGAAGAACTATCGATCACCCAACCCACGGTTTCTACCCAGATGAAACAACTGACTAAAGCAGTGGGTCTGCCCTTATTCGAACAGATAGGCAAACGTTTGTATTTAACCGAGGCCGGACGCGGTTTATTAGTAACCTGTCAGGCAGTCCTCAAGGATCTTGATAACTTTGAGATGGCGATCGCTGATATCAAGGGCATTAAACAGGGTAAACTGCGTTTAGCGGCGGTATCCACAGCCCAATATTTAATCCCTCAGATATTAGGTCCTTTTTGTCAACAGTACCAAGGGGTAGATGTGTCCCTACAATTGACCAATCACCAAGATATAGAAGCAAGGATCATCAATAATGTTGATGACCTATATATTTTAAGCGAACCCCCCGAAGCTCTAAACCTCGAGATTCGAACGTTTCTGGAAAACCCCCTTGTCGTTATTGCCCGCAAAGATCACCCCCTAGCGGGACAGAAAAAAATTCCGATTAAACGGCTGCAAGGGGAACCTTTTATCATGCGGGAAATGGGATCGGGAATTAGACGGGCAGTGCAGCAAATTTTTCTCGACCATGGCATCACTGTATCTCTGCGTTTGGAAATCGGCAATAATGAAGCCATTAAACAAGCGATCGCCGGTGGTTTAGGAATTTCGGTTCTGTCTCAGCACGTCTTAAATTTAGATAATCCCAATGGGGAATTTGCCATCCTTGACGTGGAAGATTTTCCCATCCAACGCCATTGGTATGTGGTTTATCCCAAGGATAAAAAACTATCGGTGATCGCCAAGACTTTTCTTGATTATCTCCTCAATATTCAGCCCCAATCCCTCTTAAAAGTCAAAATTTCTGGATAAGAAACCCCATCTTTGTTCAAGATGGGGCAGGGCAAAAATCAAATCAATCTAAACAGTAACAGGTTCTCGATCGAGGGGTTTAACGCGATCGAGCAAGCCCTGCAATTGTTCCCCTTCGATCACCTCTTTACTGAGGATTTCTTGGGCAATTTCTTCGAGTAAATCGCGATTTTGAGCGAGAATATCCAAGGCCTGCTGATGACCATTTTCGACAATCTCTTTCACTTCATTATCGATCGCTCGGGCCGTATCATCGCTCACCAGGCGCCGGGGATTCATCATGCCATCTCCCAAAAAACTATTCTGTTGACCTTTTTCGTAGGCTAGGGGACCGAGGGTCTTACTCATACCATAGGTCGTCACCATGCGTTCGGCCAAGTCCGTCGCCCGCTGCAGGTCATTAGCGGCCCCAGTAGTAATACTACCAAAGACAATTTCTTCGGCAGCCCGACCACCTAAAAGAGTAGCAATTTGGTCGCGTAATTCCTTATCATCCATAAGGAAACGGTCTTCCGTGGGCATTTGCAGGGTATAACCGAGGGCTGCCATGCCGCGAGGCACGATCGAAATCTTGGCAACTTTACCACCCCCCGGCATAACTGCACCGACGAGAGCGTGACCAACTTCGTGATAAGCGACGATTTTCTTCTCTTTTTCCGAGAGAACCCGGCTTTTCTTCTCTAAACCGGCCACTACCCGCTCGATTGCCTCATTAAAGTCCTCTTGGGCGACGGTGCTGCGTTGATTGCGCGCTGCCAATAAAGCCGCCTCATTGACTAGATTAGCTAAGTCAGCACCAGCAAAACCGGGGGTACGGGTAGCAATCTGTTTTAAATCCACACCCGATCCTAATTTTACCTTACCTGCGTAGATTTCGAGGATTTTTAAGCGTCCAGCCAGATCGGGGCGATCAACTAACACTTGACGATCAAAACGGCCGGGGCGTAAAAGGGCGGTATCAAGAGTTTCGGGGCGATTAGTAGCGGCTAGAACGATCACCGTCGCATCGCCAGCGTTAAAACCGTCCATTTCCGTCAATAATTGGTTTAAAGTCTGTTCCCGTTCATCGTTACCCCCCATAAAATTACCGTTAGCGCGAGATTTACCGATCGCGTCTAATTCATCGATAAAAATAATACAGGGGGCTTTTTTCTTGGCCTGTTCAAACAGATCTCGCACTCGGGCTGCACCCGCACCGACAAAGAGTTCCACGAATTCCGAACCTGAGATACTAAAGAAAGGAACCCCCGCTTCTCCCGCGACTGCTTTTGCCAGCAGGGTTTTCCCTGTCCCCGGCGGACCGACTAAGAGGACACCCTTGGGAATCCGCGCCCCGATTTGAATGTAACGTTGGGGATATTTGAGAAATTCGACGATTTCGGCTAATTCGGTTTTCGCTTCTTCCACACCGGCCACATCTTTAAAAGTGGTTTTGGTGGTGTCTCCTTCCACATAGACTTTAGCGCGACTTTTGGTAATCGATAAAGCCCCGGCCGGACCACCGCCACCGCTGCGAGCGAGGAAAAATTGCCAAATACCAACAAAAATCAGGGGAGGAATCACCCAACTAAGGACACTACCAATCCAGCCATTTTTTGGTGGTGGCGCGGCGGCGAATTCTACGCCCTTAGCTTCTAGACGTTTGGGCAATTCTAGGTCAAAAATCGGTGTAGTGCTGAAAATTCGTCCGTAGTTGCCCTCTTGGTCGTTTTTAAGCTGATAACGAATCTCATTCTGTCCCACGGATACCCTAGCGACGTTGCCATCTTCCACTTGGTCGATAAAGAGACTGTAGGGAACTTTGGGGACGCTAGGGCCAAATAATTGCGGGAAAAGGAGATTAACAATCAGAAATAAGCCGCCTACGGCTAATAAAACATTACCGATCAGGCGAGATTGTGAAGGAGGTTTGCTTTTTATACTCATTGCTGGGCCTGATTGATTAAAATTAGTCTCTATCCTTCCCTAATTGTAGGCTGTTGACTGCTCAAGTTCCGATTGAATCAGGCGGGGGGATTACCGTCGTCTTCGGGCGGTTTTTGCCCTAGTAAAGCCTCTAGACGGGTTTGGGCAAGCTCAAAATCCGGCGCAATCCCTAAAGCTTTTTGGTAACAGGCGATCGCTTCTTCTTTTTCGCCCAAATTTTCTAGGGTACTGCCGCGATTGTACCAAGCTTGATAAAAATTATCGTCCGCTTCTAGCACCTGTTGCCAACATTCTAACGCTTCTTGCCAACGTTGCAGTCCGTATAGGGCGCTGCCTCTAGCGTTAATGACTTGGTGATCGTTGGGGGTGATTTCTAGGGCGCGATCATAACTATTTAAAGCTTCTTCGTAGTTACCGATCATGGCTAAGGCACTACCACGATTATGCCAGGCCGAGGCTAATTGGGGATCGATCGTCAAGGCCTGTTCCCAGTCGGCGATCGCATTTGACCAATTGCCTAAATTTGCCTGTTCTAAGCCCTGATTAAACCAATCTTCGGCAGTTTCAGGGATTTTGCCTTCCTGTGAGGAAAATTGAGCGATGAGACTATCAATAATGCTTTCTGCGTCCTTATTTTCGATGCCGAATTGTTCGGCCATTTGGCCCGCTAGGGTAGGATCGTTTTGCAGACGGTTAAATAATTCATCGAGGGTGAGGGTTTCTAATTGGGGATTTTCTGGGTCATTACCGTTAAAATCGCTAGTTTCACCCGAATATAAGAGATTTTCTGGGGGTTGCGGCAGGGAATAACTGCCCGGCACCTCATCTTCGCCGGCGTATTCCCAGATTAAAGTGGCAGTTTCTTTGGTGTAGAGTTGATAACCGATCTCGTAGGAAGCTTCACCAATACGTTCAATACCGGGGAAAGCGCGGGCTAATTCTCCCAAACGGATCATTCTGGTGGCGAGAAGTTGATTAAGGGAAGCGGAGGATTGCAGACGGGTGCCAAAGCGCTCTAACCATTCTACCCAATCTTTTTGCCGACCTCGATCGCCCAATTTCTCAAAAAATCTCAGAATTCTGCCTTCGTGCCAACCGTGGGCCACTCCATCGAGTAACTGCATATAGAGAAACTCGTAATCTGTATCGGTTAGGGGAACAGATTCGATCGCTTGTACTCTCCCCTTTCCCCCTTGTCCCCCCAAAAGTCGGGTAAAAAAGTTTTCGATCGCGCGCCAAAGTTTTCTTAAAAGTCCCTGCATTCTAATCTCGACACTGGTTTTATTAATCTTGCAAGCATCACCCAATTAGTCTAGCAGTTATCAGTTATCGGGGATTGACTCTCCCCCGCTAACCGCTCGCGCGGTGTAGCGGGGGATTCTCGGTTCTTAGGCTTTTAACTAGATCGACCGAGTTTAACCCAGTCGATCCCCGTCAAATCGCCTCCGCGAGCGTTTTCTAACACGGTCAGTCCGACCGCGTTTTTTCCTCGGTTCTCAATTACCTTCGCTGATGCCGTATCTCTCGGTTCAATGTGGCCGCAAGAATCACACCGGTGAACTCTTTCCGATAACGCTTTTTTACCAGTAATTGCGCCACAATTCGGACACTCTTGCGAGGTTCCGTTTTTATCAACCTTAAGATAATATTTTCCCCGTTTCCAAGCGACAAACGGTAATATCTCGTTAATAAAACTACCGATACCTGAATCCAGAGATTGTTTTCTAACGATCCCTCTAGACCAGGAAACGAAGTTAATATCTTCAACAAAGATATTATCAGCGAGATCGCAAAGGTAATGAGCTAACTTAAAATGCCAATCTCTACGAGTATTAGACACTTTTTCGTGTAATCTCGCTATCTTATCTTGGAGTTTCAACCAATTGTTCGAGCCTTTGACTTGATGTTTCAAGCGTCTTTGTAGCAATTTAAGCTTACTCTGTACTTTCAACAAAAATCGAGGGGCTTTGATTAAATCTCCCCGTGAAGTAGCGACAAAACTCTCAATTCCCGCGTCAATTCCTAAACAGGTCTTCCCTACTGTCATATCGGGAACTAATTCCGTAGATTGGAAAGAAACCAAAACGTAAAATCCCGACGCTTTTTGGATAATTCGAGCTTGTTTAGGCTCAAACCCAGACGGGTACTCCCTAGATTTCCTAATCCGAATTTTTCCCAATTGTGGAAAATTTAAGTATTCGTCACCTAGAAAATTTTTCG
>NZ_JADBRW010000088.1:0-8795 GCF_020247025.1 Microcystis sp. M109S1 | reverse complement strand
CTGATGACTTACCCACTGATAACTGATAACTGATAACTGATAACTGAGAGGTGCAACCCTGGAAGTTCTTAAGTGCTATATTAAAGATCAAGAAAAGCCGTCGTAAAACGACGGGGTTTTAACCCAAATTTTCGATAATCATGGATTTACTTGCCAATCCCGTTGCTTTGTCGCGGATACAATTCGCCATCACCGCTATTTTCCATATGCTTTGGCCGGTGTTAACCACTGGTATGGGCATTTATCTAGTCATTGTCGAAGGATTATGGCTAAAAACCCGCAATCCTGACTACTATCATCACGCTCGCTTCTGGGCAAAACTCTACATTCTCAATTTCGGCATTGGAGTTGCTTCTGGTTTACCCATGGCTTTTCAGTTTGGCATGAATTGGGCGCCTTTTTCGGAAGCAGTGGGGGACTTTTTCGGAACTATCCTCGGTTTCGAGGGAACCATGGCCTTTATGCTAGAGGCTAGTTTTCTGGGAATTATGCTGTTTGGTTGGGGACGAGTTCCCCCGTTAATTCACTTCCTGGCGACAATTCTCGTCGCTTTCGGGGCTAATCTTTCCACTTTCTGGATTTTAACCGCTAATTCTTGGCTGCAAACCCCTGCTGGCGGCATTTTCGTGGATGGTAAATTTATCGTTCAAGATTACCTACAAGCGATTCTCAATCCCTTCATGGTTAATAGTTTCCTGCATATGTTTTTCGCTACTCTGGAAACTTCTCTTTTCGTCATTGGTGGCATTAGTGCTTGGTATTTGCTCAATAAACGTCACATTAGCTTTTTTAGTCGTTCTCTCAAAATTATTCTTACTCTAGCGATTGTTATCGCTCCCTTGCAAATTTTTGTCGGTCATCTTAGTGCCGAACAAGTGTATCACTATCAACCGGCTAAATTAGCCGCCATGGAAGCGCAATGGGAAACCATTCCCGCAGGAGAAACTGCCGGTTGGAGTTTGGTTGCTTTACCCAAGGATAAAGCGGAGACAAATAGCTGGGAAGTGAAGATACCTAATGCTTTGGGTTATCTTTTGGAGTTAAAACCCAAGTTATCGGAACCTGTTCTCGGCTTAAAAACGTGGAAATACGAAGATAGACCGCACATGGTGGGGCTAATCTATTATTCCTTCCGGATTATGGTCGCTATCGGTCTTTTTCTTGCGTCTTTAATGGCTGTAACTGTCGGGCAATGGCTGCGCGGTCAATTATCTAACGAAAAAATCGACAGTCAAAAATGGTTACTACGCGCTTGGGTTTTTGCTGCCCCCCTGGGTTATCTTGCGGTGGAAACCGGTTGGATTGTCCGTTGTGTCGGTCGTCAACCCTGGACAGTTTACAATCAAATCCGGACGGTGGATGCAGCTTCTCATCTACCTGCGGGCGAGATTTTAACCTCTTTAATCGGAATTACGGCGATTTATGTGGTTTTCTTGGTTTCTGCTCTCTATTTCGGCAGTCGTATTATCCGTCAGGGACCCAATCTTAACTTACCACTGCCGGGGACTCAAGAGGAAAAAGTGATCTCACCAGAACTAAATCCTCGTTCCCTAGAAGCGCAACAATAGGAGGAACTATGGAACCTTTACAGTATTTTCTGCCACAAATTTGGTTTTTTATTCTGGGATTATTTCTATTTCTCTACGTCCTTCTCGATGGTTTTGACTTGGGGGTGGGAATTCTTTCCCTGACTTCCTCCTCCGAGAAGCGTCGCAGTATTTTAATGACCAGCTTGGGCAATGTTTGGGATGCTAACGAAACTTGGATTGTCTTGATGGGGGGTTCCCTGTTTGGGGCGTTTCCCCTAGCTTACGGGACAATTTTAAACGCTTTATACCTGCCTGCTGTGATTATGGTGGTGGGGCTATTATTTCGGGCTGTTTCCTTCGAGTTTCGTGAACATTCTCGTCGCAAGTTGTTCTGGAATTATGCCTTCGGACTCGGCAGTTTTTTGGCCGCTTTGGGGCAAGGATTCGCCCTCGGTGCGGTTTTTGAGGGCATTAAAGTGGATGAATTGGGTCATTTTGCCGGCGGCCCCTTTGATTGGTTAACATGGCGATCGATTCTAGTGTCTCTAACTTTAATCCAAGCTTATGTTTTAGTGGGTTCCACTTACCTAATTCTGAAAACTACGGGTAATTTACAGGAAGTTCACTATAAAACGGCAAAAATTGCCGCTATTACCACTTTTATCGGTGCTGTCTTTATCACCATCAGTACGCCGCTGCTTTCTGACCATATCCGTCAGCGTTTATTTGACCCTCGACTAATTTACATCTTTATCCTCATCCCGATTTTAGCTGTGCTGTTACTGGGTTTATTACTGCGGAGTTTGCAACTAAAGGAAGAAAACACCCCCATGGTCTGGACAGTATTGCTGTTTATGCTCTCTTTTCTCGGTTTGGGATTGTTGATTTTTCCCGATATTATTCCCCCGTCCGTGACAATTTATCAAGCGGCGGCCGCCCCTAGTTCTTTGGTGTTTATGCTGACTTTTGTGGGGTTTTTAATACCAATTTTACTAGCCTATACAGTTTATAACTACATCGTTTTTCGGGGTAAAATTACTGCTGAATCCTACGGAGAATAGATGGCGTTGCCGATTTCAGATATCAATCTTCTTTGGTGGTATTTTTAAGGGGAAACTCTCTACCGCTGATGCTAAACTGAATTTATTCTAGGAGGTCTTTGGGTGTAATTAACTCGTAACGCTCGAAGGGTTGATGAATCCAAGGATTATCGGGGTAATATTCCACATAATAGTCAGGTTTGATTCTTGATGCTGCTTTGTACCAGATCACCGCAGTTTTGATATTGGTAATCCCGTATTTTTCCTGTAACAAAATCGAGGTTTTTTGGAGGGTGATTCCCGAATCGACTAAATCATCCACTAATAACAAGGGACTCTTTAATTTGGTTTCGATCATGGCTAAATTCGAGGAAATAGTTAATTCTCCCCGAATTTGATGATTTTGCCCCCCGTAGGAAGCAGCGTAGAGAATGGCTAGGGGTTGACGAAAAAGACGACAGAGAATGTCACCGACGCGCAATCCTCCCTTAGCTAAACAGACAATCTGAGCAAATTGCCAACCAGAACGATCGATTTTTACTGCTAATTTTTCGATCAGACGATGGTATTCATCCCAAGAAACATAAATATCGGCCATATTTTGCATTCCCGATTGATAATTACTTATTTTCGGCAGGTCGATCACTACTCCAGGCCCACCAAACTCGATCGCATTGACAATGATAGAATTCCTGCCATTTACGTCGAGAATCTTCTCCTAAAACGGGAGCGCGGCGATTGATCCAAACGGCCTGAGCTTCTTTAGCTTTTGCCCCACAGTAAGGACAACAAAAATTGTAGGCGTGAACAGCATTCTCTGTCCAGTCAGGGGGAAAGGGACTAAAAGCATCCATAATCTCTAAAATATAAGATTAATAACTAGAAAAACTGGGTCAATAGATAATCTCCTTGTTTACTTTATCACTAAAAAAATATGGCTAAAGGGGATCAAATATACGCTTATCGGCAATTGCTCAATCTTCAGGGTGTTTATGCTCATCATGGCATCGATTGCGGTGATGGTAGCGTCATTCATTACCGAAAACCGAGCGAGATTGTCGAACGAACTTCCCTAGAAACTTTTGCTAGGGGCGGTAAAATCTATGTGGTGCGCCATGTAGAGGTGGGATTTTCCTTTATCCCCGATGTGGTGGTAGAAAGGGCGCTAAGTCGTCTGGGGGAGCAGAAATATAATCTTCTTTTTAACAACTGCGAACATTTTGCCACTTGGTGTAAGACTGGTATTAGCAGAAGTCAACAGATAGAAGAATTTATCCCGATTATTACCCATTTACAAGCGGTGGGACTCTACGAACCTCTGAAAAAATCCCTAATCGGAGCCGACCCCAACAATGCCCAAACCCTGTTAAAAGGGGCTTTAAGCAATCTTAAGGTTAGTTGGGATGAAATTCACCCCCAGTACAAAAAAGCCATTCAAGAAGCAGAAACATGGAATCGAGTAGCGATCGAAGCTTTAAGCAGAAATCGCGATGATTTAGCCCGGGAAGCCCTGAAACGCAAGGTAGAAGCCAAAAAACAGGCAAAACGCCATCAGGAACAATTGGATCAAATAGCGGCGATGACCGAAAATGTGCTTAAAAGTCTGGTGATTGCTAACGGTTAGTCTGGATGTCAGTAAACTGTTCAGTATCTAAACCTATGCCAATTGCCTCGGTTGATTCCTATTCAAATCAGGTAATTTTAGTTGCTCGCCATGGAAATCTGGATTATTTTACGTTTTTCAATCGCCGCTGCCATTATCGCTTTAGTTTGCTGGTCTTTAGCCAGTGCCATGCGCGATAGTTGGCAAGTTGCCCGACGAATGCACTCCATCCCTTGCTCCCACTGCCGCTACTTTACCAACGATTATCGCCTCAAATGTAGTGTACAACCCAGGAGCGCCAACACCGAACAAGCGATCGACTGCGGCGATTATTTTCCCAGGGCCTAGTCAGCAATAATACCGAAAAGCTGTTCGAGATGGTGCGAAATTTGCTAGTCTAGGCTAAATAGGTCTGAAATAGTATAGAAACGTGGATACAATTATTGGTCGGGGCAAAACAGCCCGTAGAGCTTACGGTATCGATGAAATCGCACTTGTACCCGGAGTGCGAACCCTCGATCCTAGTTTAGCCGATACCCGTTGGTCTCTCGGCAATATCGAGCGGGAAATCCCGATTATCGCCAGCGCTATGGATGGGGTGGTGGATACTAAAATGGCCGTCCTTCTCTCCGAGTTGGGGGCGCTAGGGGTACTAAACCTCGAAGGTATTCAAACTCGTTACGAGGATCCTAACCCGATTCTCGATCGCATTACCGCAGTCGGCAAATCAGAATTCGTCGGTTTAATGCAGGAACTCTACGCAGAACCGATTAAACCGCAACTAATCGAGCTTCGTATCCAAGAAATTCAAGAAAAAGGCGGTATTGCGGCAGTTAGCCTCACCCCTGCCGGTGCCGTCAAATACGGTGCTATTGTTGCCCAAGCAGCGGCCGATATTCTCTTTGTCCAAGCAACCGTTGTTTCCACTGCCCATTTATCCCCGGAAGCTATCACCCCCCTCGATTTAGTACAACTGTGCCAAGAAATGCCCATTCCCGTGGTTTTGGGCAACTGCGTCACCTACGAAGTCGCCCTTAACCTGATGAAAACCGGGGCAGCCGGGGTTTTGGTCGGTATCGGTCCCGGGGCTGCCTGTACTTCTCGCGGCGTTTTAGGGGTGGGAGTTCCCCAAGCCACTGCTGTGGCCGATTGTGCCGCCGCTAGGGACGATTTTTTCCAAGAAACCGGTAAATACGTCCCCGTTATTGCCGATGGCGGCATTATTACCGGCGGTGATATCTGCAAATGTATCGCCTGTGGCGCCGATGCGGTGATGATTGGTTCTCCCATTGCCCGGTCCGTGGAGGCCCCTGGCCGCGGTTTTCACTGGGGTATGGCCACACCTAGCCTAGTTCTACCCCGGGGGACCCGAATTAGCGTGGGCAGTACGGGAACTATTGCCGAAATCCTCGTTGGACCGGCAAAATTAGATGATGGTACTCATAACCTCTTGGGGGCGCTGAAAACCAGTATGGGAACTTTGGGTGCTAAGAACTTAAAGGAAATGCAACAGGTGGAAGTGGTGATTGCTCCCTCGCTGCTGACGGAGGGGAAAGTCTATCAAAAGGCCCAGCAGTTAGGTATGGGTAAATAAAAGTTATCAGTGAACAGTGATCGGTTATCTGCTTCTCGGGGCAGTTTTTCATTTTTGCCGGAGATGGATTTTCTCCTTGGAATTACCATTCCCTTCAGGTTCGGTTCTGCCGACCCCCACTATCTCAAAAAACTGTTAAATTGGAAGAACCAAAAAGGATAGTTTATAAAAAAATTGAGTTAAGGAGATCAAAGGTGTATAGAGAAAACGATCGCCCTCACAATTTATTCGGTACCGATAGTGAATTTTCCGAGAGTTTGTGGCAGTATGTCCAGACCTTAAGTCCGGAGACAATCGCCCAACTCTCGAAACCGGAGTCCCAAGAGGTTTTCCAAGTGATGGAACGCAACATTATCGGACTTTTGGGCAACCTTCCTTCGGAACATTTCGGGGTCACTATCAGTACCAGTCGCGAACATCTGGGCCGGTTATTGGCCTCAGCAATGATGAGTGGTTACTTTCTCCGCAATGCTGAACAGAGAATGAATTTTGAAAAATCCCTCGCTAGTCTCCAGAGCGGTTCTAGCGATGTTTAAGGTTTAGCGGTAGTTAGTTTGAAAGGGAAAAAGAAGCAATCAGCTATCAGCTATCAGATTTTAGTTAGGGGTTGCTGAAAAAATCTAAAAACCTTGTTGGGTAAGACTTTTAGCCTTTTTGTCAATCAAAAAGTACCAGGCATGGGAGTGATCAGGGGGAAAATTGAGGTACTTTTTCCCTGAAAATTAGGTAATTGGCCACCTCAAAACCGGTAAAACCCCACACCCTACACCCCACACCCCACACCCTGCCACCACCGAAAAACTTTTTGCCGCATACCCTAGTTACAAGATAACTTTGATCTGGCTAATAACTGATGGCTAATAACTGATGACTGATGACTGATGACTGATTAAAGACAGTTTTGCTGCCAGAGTAGTTCTTTTTCGATTCCCTGTTTTTCTCCGGGGGGGACAGTCCTTTCCCGCATAATATAAAGTCGCAGGGATTTAATCTGTTGATCACTACCGTGCTGCTGATTCCAGTTTTGACAGAGATACTGACCAAACTCTCCATAAACTGACCCACCGATAGATCGATTAAGATTAATAAAATACTGTCGCCACTGCATGGTTTTATACAAATGATTGCGATCGCTTTCAGTGGGTTTATCCCAAATTACCGGCTGTCCTTCCCTAAATAAATCTACCGTGGAACCATCGGCTAATTGACTGACTGCCACAAACCAAGCATCATCTCGGGGCGGACTAGGGGAGAAAATAGTCCAATACTGGTCTAAACGGGTAACTCTTGCCAGAATATCAATTGTATTGAAAGTACGACGGGTGAGCAAGCGATCGAGGGATTGAATTAAAGGTGTATTTAAATCGCCTCTAATGGCCGATTGCCGGACAAAACTGCGTAAATTCCAGATACTGGTCAACAAGAAGAAGAAAATTACCAAAATATTTAAAGGTAAAGAGGATTTAATCGTCAGGGGACGAAACTTGAGAGGTTTGGTGAAATTGCCCATAAAACGACGATGGGAGGCAATCCACTCATAAATTCTCGTTCCCACGGCCATAAGGGGCGGTAAACGCAAAATTGGCGCTAAAAACCAGAAAATCGGCGAAAGACTGACAATATAAACCAATGCTGACCATTTAAACCGACGTTTTTCCTGCCAATCTTCCACTACCCAAGAATTTTGGGCCTCCATATCCTCGTATATTGAAGGGTTATCCTGAGCGACTAACAGGGGAGTGCCGGGTAAAATGAGAAAAGTGCGGAGAAGATGAACAACTTTTTTGCAAAATCCACAATCTCGATCATAATTAATCCTTAAACCTTCTCTTTCTGGGTTTCTCATCCGTTTTTGTCCCCAATCCCAGACTAAGCTAGGGATAATCGGCAACCAATGGGTAACACTCAAGAAAGGGAAAACCCCTAAATGTAGAATCAGCGCAAAAACCGTATGCAAGAAAATAAAGGAAACTACGGCGATTATTTTAAATAAACTATTGCGAAAGGGAACAAACATCAATAGCGGACCGAACCATTCAAAGCCTAGGGCTGAAATTGTTAGAAATTTGAGGAATTGCTGCGGTAAAGTCAGTAAAAAACTCCCCAAAGCGGTAGCGTATTGATCGTAACTAAGAGAGTAATAAACGGCTGTACCGTCGGGCCACCAAGTCTCACTTTTGAGTTTAAAGACCACTGACCACATATAGATGTAACACACCTGTATCATAAAAGCGACCGTGGCAGCCGAAACCACACGCTTGGGTAAGGGGTTGGGATTGGTGTTTAAGGCACTTTCCACGGAATAACAGGCACCAAGGGGTAAAAACATCGCCCAGAATAATACTGCCCGGATTACGTCATCGGCGGCAAATAGTAACAGGGGGTTGCGATGATGTAAAGAGACGATTAGCGCCCAAGTGGCGATCGTGGCTAAACGGGTATGATAGCCAATTAAAAGCAATAATGCGATCGCTATAGCGACAATAAACAGGATACTCTGCACCAGCACCGAGTCACTGAGAGCAAAAATAGACCAGTAAAAAGGACTAGCAGAGACTTTCGATAAGCTTCCTAGGGGTAAAACCCCCAATCCGCTGTAATGGGCAGTTACTTGGCTAAAACGAACCGATAAATCTACTAAAACCACTAACGCCAAGGCAATGCGAAATAAAGCCAGCGATCGCAGGTCAAACCCGAAAATCTCTGCCAGTCTTTGTCTAAATGATTTTGCCATTATCGCCATAGGATGATGATTCCCTCCACTTCTTCAATAAACCTACTTTATAGCAATTGACACTCCCCGCTCTAAAGAGACGGGGATTCTTGGTTCACAGAGATTACTTGCGAAAGACAGAATTGCTTCTGAAAAAGTAGAGGTATTCTCTCCCCAAGCGTTTATTGGATCTAGCCCAAAGGTTCTGGTATGCCCTACCGTACTTAGTCCCCTTTTAAGGAGGTTGATTGCGGCGTTTTCATCCCAAAACACACCCACACTTGCACTGATGGGTTCTAGTCGATAAAGATTTTTT
>NZ_JADBRW010000087.1:0-17162 GCF_020247025.1 Microcystis sp. M109S1 | reverse complement strand
TGTTTGCCTAATTGTTGGGCTTTATAAAAAGTTTTTCTAAAAAGTTTGTGCGTTACGGCAATATTTAGACCTTGATTTTTTCCCTAAAAACAATGGATTGCCTAACGCACCCTACGTTTATTTCTGTTTGCCTAATTGTTGAGCTTTATAAAAAGTTTCTAAACTGTCACTATCCCCGACAAAACGCCAGTGCCAAGGCTCATAATTGATACCCTGGGGATTGTTTTCGGGGAAAGATAACTCGAAACTATACTGAGCAGCGTTATTTTGCAACCAACGAAAAGCGGCAGTATTAGCAAAACTGGTACTTAAATTCGTTGCGGGAGCGCTACTATCGCCAATATCGATCGCATAACCGGTATGATGTTCACTGTAACCCGGAGGTGCGCTCACTTCTGCTCGTTTGCGGGTTGGCTGATTGCGTTGTTTTTTCACTTCAAAAAAGAGCTTTTCTTGGGTTGCTTTCGATCGAAAAGCCGAAATTGGCATTAAAATCACCCCCGACCTTCTTGCGTCACTCTGCATCTGGATAAAAGCCTTGGCTGCCGGTTTCCTTAAACGCATAGCACCATCCCCAGTAATAGGGGCTAATTCCGTCTCTGGAGCCTCTTGGTAGGGTAAATGACCTAGAATGTTCTCAATGGGGCTAGGAGTGGCTTTAATGACGGGTGAGGGGTTAATAACTGGTTTTTTTAGGGAAGCAGAGGGACGATTCAAGACTACTATGGCAATTATCCCAGTTCCCAGCAGAGCGAGTAAACCGCTTGCGATCGCAAATATCCCCAGAGAATTAGTAGTTTGTCTGTACTGGCTGTCCCGTAAAGCTTCGGGAATATCATCGATCGGTTTCACGGTTTACTTACCCTCCTCCAAGATAATTACATTATTCCCCGGCCACTCCATCTTGACGAGCAGCGTGTTGAACGGCGGCGGCCACAGCCGTAACTACACGACTATCAAAAACCGAGGGAATAATATTCTCTCGATCGAGATTAGCAGGAGTGATCAAAGAAGCGATCGCTTTGGCCGCTTCCAGATACATATTATCGGTGATTGCCCTAGCGCGACAATCCAGGGCCCCGCGAAATAATCCGGGGAAAGCGAGAACATTATTAATCTGATTGGGATAATCGCTGCGTCCGGTAGCCACCACTGCCACCAAATCATTGATTAATTCCGGTTGAATTTCGGGAATCGGATTAGCCATGGCAAACACGATCGCATCTTTAGCCATTCCCTTGACCATTTCGGGAGTCAATACCCCCGGTGCGCTCACCCCCAAGAAGACATCAGCGCCTTTAAGAGCATCCCCTAGCTTCCCACTGGCAGCCACGGCCCAAGCTTGTTTTTCTGGGGTTAAATCGTCCCGGTTTTGGGAGAGGATGCCATGGGAATCACAGAGGGTTATATCTGTAGCTCCTGCGGTTTTAAAGAGAGTAGCGATGGCGATTCCCGCCGCACCCGCACCATTAATGACGATTTTGACTGTATCAAGCGATTTTTTGACCAATTTGAGGGCATTAATCAGGGCAGCCAGGGAAACGATCGCTGTACCGTGTTGATCATCGTGGAAAACGGGAATATTTAATTCCGCTCGCAGACGTTTCTCGATTTCAAAACAGCGTGGAGCGCCGATATCCTCTAGGTTAATACCCCCAAAAACCGGAGCGATTCTTTTGACGGTTTCGATGATTTCTTCGGGGTCTTGGGTGGCTAAACAGATGGGAAAAGCATCAATTCCGGCGAATTCCTTGAATAACATCGCTTTCCCTTCCATTACCGGCAAGGCAGCCTCTGGCCCGAGATTTCCCAATCCTAATACGGCGCTACCATCGGTGACAACAGCGACGGTGTTACCCTTGATCGTCAATGAGTACACTTGTTCGGGTTGGTGGGCAATAGCGGTGCAGATGCGACCAACTCCGGGGGTGTAGGCCATGGCCAGGTCATCTTGGGAGGTGAGGGGAATACGACTTTCAATGGAGATTTTACCCCGACGATGGAGGTCGAAGGTGCGATCGGAAACTTTAAGAAGTTTAACATCCGGTAGAGCTTTAACCGCGGCGATAATCTGTTCCGCTTGGTCGGTACTAGCGGCATCAACCATAATCTCGCGGGTGCTAATCTTTAAATTGCGTTCGATCAGAGAAATTTGCCCTAAATTACCCCCGACATCGGCGATCGCATTGAGGACAGAAGCGAAGGTTCCCGCTTGATTGGGGATTTCTATCTTGAGACTTAAACTATAGCTAGGATTGGGCGTTAAATGAACCATGCTGAAGGCTTCCAATACTGATAAATATTGATTATCTTCTATCTGTGAAGGACTTTGGTATCTAATCGTGCAGTTTCTTTAGCTATTAGGGTCTCTCTGGGCCTAACACCAGTGGGACCACAGGGAGTCAAACTAGATCTGCTGTTTAAAAGGTATAGGGGTGTGGGGAGATGGGGAGATGGCAAATTAGGTTAGACTTCATCTTGATGAGAAAGGCTGTAAATATGACTAGAGAATTATATCCAGCGATCGATCCCTATTGTACTGGTTACTTAAAAGTATCGGATCTACACACAATTTATTATGAAGAAGTGGGCAATCCCCAGGGTAAACCGGTAGTATTTCTCCATGGCGGGCCTGGGGGTGGTATTGAAAGGATTTATCGTCAGTATTTCGATCCGCAGAAATGGAGAATTGTCCTGTTCGATCAACGGGGTTGCGGTAAAAGTACCCCTCACGCTGAGTTAAGAGAAAATAACACTTGGCTATTAGTGGCAGATATCGAAAAACTACGAGAATTATTAAAAATCGATCGCTGGGTAGTTTTTGGCGGTAGTTGGGGAAGCACCCTATCTTTAGCCTACAGTCAAACCCATCCCGAACGCTGTTTAGGCTTAATTTTGCGCGGGATATTTCTACTGCGGGAAAAAGAATTAAAATGGTTTTATCAAGAGGGAACCAGTTATATTTTTCCCGATATTTGGCAGAATTATTTAGCACCTATTCCCCCGGAAGAAAGGGGGGATTTGCTAACAGCTTATTATCGTCGACTGACTAGCGATAACCCCCAAATCCGTCTAGAAGCTGCCAAAGCTTGGTCAATTTGGGAGGGAAGTACCAGCAAATTAATTCCCGCGGACAATTTAATCGAGAGATTCGGTCAAGATAATTTTGCTGAAGCTTTTGCACGCATTGAATGCCATTATTTTGTCAATAAGGGTTTTTTAGAGACGGATAACCAACTGATCAAAAATGTTGATAAAATCCGCCATATTCCCGCGGTTATCGTGCAAGGACGTTATGATATTGTTTGTCCGATGATTTCTGCTTGGGAATTACATCAAGCTTGGCCGGAAGCGGAATTGATCATTGTTCCTGATGCGGGACATTCGATGACAGAAGTGGGAATTCGTAGTGCTTTAATTGAGGCTACCGATAAATTTGTTAACTTATAAATCACCTAATCATCGTGATGATTTTGCCAAATTTGTTCATAGGCTTTTTCCATATCTATCGTAAATTTTTTTCCATTCCAGAGGGGAGATGTATGACGAGATTGACGTAATTGATAACTGATTTCTTCCCTTAAATTTTCATCTAATCCTAACTTAATTCCCCACTGCACATATTCTTCATCACTCCAAGCTATACCCTGACTAATGCCGGCATTTTTCATAAAAGTATAGCTATTGCGGGCCGCAAATTGTTCACCAACCCTAGTGACTAAAGGAATCCCCATCCAGAGGGTTTCTAGGGTTGTGGTAGCACCATTATAGGGATAGGTATCGAGAACTATATCGGCAATTCCTAGATTAGCGCGATGGGTTTCTTCATTGAAATCATTGGGCAAAAATCTTAATCTATCTTGACTAATTCCCAATTCGTCGGCACTTTTGAGAAATAATTCTCGAATGGTTTCTTTATCGGCAAAACCTTTGATTAAAAGATAGCTATTAGGAACCTGTTGGAGAATCTGCAATTGCAGACAAATCATGTTTAAGGTGCGTTTTAATCCCGATTGCACGGTCATATAAATAATAGCATCATCGGGAATATTTAAATCTGTTCTTCTCCTAGTGGGAACACCCACTTCAAAACCATCCACGGATAAATAAGAGCTAGGAAGTCGGATGATTTTTTCTGAATAAATTTCTTCAGCATTTTCGGGTAAAACGTAGTTATCGGCAATAAAATAATCAATCGCAGGAATTCCCGACGCATCTAATCCTAACCAAGTTACCTGTATCGGTGCTGGTTTTAAAGCCATTACTAGATAAGTTGTATTATTGGTTAAGCTATCAAGATCCACTAAAATATCTAATTTGTCTTGACGAATTTGGGCAGTTATTTGTTCAATTTTTGCCGGCAAGTTATAGCTATAATCTGAGTTATTTTTAAACCATTTTTCAGTAATTTCGTCCGCTGCTTGGTTGACACAATAGGTGTAAATTTCAAATTTATCTCGATTATGATAGTGAAATAACCAGCGACTTAACCAACCCACAGAATGACGACGGAGAGTATAGGCAATATAACCAATTTTTATTTTTCTTGCTGGAGATTTTGGAGAAGAAACAGGAGCAATATAGTTATAGCGGGTTCTTACATCTGCTTGAAAAATTTCTGCTAGTTTACTTTGTAAATAGCGATTAATTTTCGGATTATCTTGATAGTAGGGAAGACAGCTAGTAACTCCTAAAATAGAGTCGATAATAAAGGGACGTGCATTAAATTGTTCGGCATTAATTTGTCGCTCGATTAGTTGTGTTAATTCATCGATAAATTTAGGTAAATTTCCCCAGTCTCCCTTAGCTTGTAAAATACCAATCACTAGAGAAATTCCGAACAGCTTTTCAGTATTTGTTTGGCAATTTTTATAAAAATTATCGGCAATTTCTAGAGCTTTTTTATAATCAACAATGTTGGTTTTATAAAGATTAAACAAACTATTTTTTAGGTATAAATCCTCTGGTAAAAAGCGCAAACAAAGTTCTACTAAATTAATAGCAAATACACTTTGTTTTTGTTGATAACCATAATTGACAATTGCTGAGATAACTTTGGCTGCAATTATTTCTGGATTATTGATATGTAAGGCTGCTAATTCTAAAAAGTGGATGGTATCAGTACAGGGGTAGATTAAAACTTTTTCTGTCACTCGCAGCAGTAAATCAAGATTAATTGCTGCTGTAGCTGTATTCTCTAACAGTTCAAATACACACCAATCACTGCACTTTTCCATCGCAAAATATTGGAATTGTATTTCCAATTCCATCAGATGCAGGAGATTATTTAAACAACTAGGATTAAGATTTTGTAGCTGCCATCGAATTAGATAACTTGTCTCTAGTCTTTGGGAATTTTCTTGTCTGGTTGCCTCTGCATCTAGGATTTGAGTTAAAGTTTCTATCCACCCCGATAATTCTGATTCGGCTGCTTGACTCAACACCAGTAACCAAGTAGCTTGTGCGTCTTCTTCTCTATCTTGTAAAAGATAGGCTAATCCTAGATAAAAATAATCCTCAATTACAGGAGAATTGTTTTCAGTTAATTGTTCATAAAACTGCAATACCAGTTGATAATTGTTGTCGTTTAAATGGGTTTGTATGTCTTGGTGCCATTGCATAGTTTTTATCCTCTAAGATTGACAATAAATATTCCACATTTGCCGATAAGCAGTTTCTAAATCTCTGGTAAATTGTTTGGCATTCCAGAGGGGAGATGTATGACGAGACTTTCGGAGTTTCCAACGGACTTCTTCTCTTAAATTTTTATCCAATCCTAACTTAATTCCCCACTGCACATATTCCTCATCACTCCAAGATATACCCTCAGTTATTCCCGCATTCATCATTAAAGTATAACCGTTGCGTGATGACCATTGTTGCCCCACTTTAACCACGAGAGGAATTCCCATCCAGAGGGTTTCTAAGGTGGTTGTACCACCATTAAAGGGATAGGTGTCCAAAACCACATCAGCGATGGCTAAATTTGCCCTGTAGGTTTCCGTCTGATAGAGAGGAAGCATCTTAATTCGATTAGTTTCTACCCCAACTTCTGCGGCAATTTGACAGAATAAATCCAGGAGGGAATTATCATCAGCAACTCCTTGAACCAGGAAATAACTATTAGCTACGGATTTGAGGATTTGCATTTGTAAGCGAATCATCGCAGGATTACGCTTAATTGCCGTTTGAGAACTTAGGTAAATAACCGCATCATTATTAATACCTAAATCTTCTCTTCGCAGGGTAGGAACGGCTATTTCAAAACCATCCACAGCGACAAAAGCGTCAGGTAAACGCCAGATTTTTTCTTGATAATATTCTTGGGCATTTTCTGGTAGTACATAAGCATCCGCTAAAAGATAATCTACTGCGGGTAAACCGGAACCATCAAAACCTAACCAGTTAACTTGAATAGGAGCAGGTTTTAAGGCAATAACTTTGGCAACGATTGCCCCAGTGCCACTATCTAAATCCACAAGAATATCGATGTTATCTTCTTTGATTTTGCGATAGGTTGCTAGGGAGTCAGCAGTAGCATGATAGATTTTATCTGCGGGATTAGAAAACCATTGTTTAGTTATTTCATCCACAGGTTGACTCACCATATAAAGGTGAATATCAAACTGCTCACGATTGTGATAATTAATAGTCCAACGACTCAATAAACCGACGGGATGACGTTTTAAGTTTTGGGCAATGTAACCAATTTTCAGTTTTTTATTGGCATTATCTTCTCTAGGTTTGTCAAAACTTTCCTCCTGAAAACCCAGCATTGCTTTGTAGGTTTCTTGGAAAAAACTGCCAATCTGACTTAAGAGCGGTCGATTCTCTTTCGGGTTATCTTCATAGTAAGAAATCGGGTTCATAACTGTTAGTAAAGCTCCCCGAACTAAGGGATGTATATCTTGGGGCTTTTTTTCTATAAATTCTTTAATTAAGTGTTTATACTCTTGACAAATACTAGGAATGTCATTCCATTTTGAGGCTCGTAAAGAACCACTAAAGAGGAGCGATTGACTAAACATTTTTAAATCAATCGTTTGACTTTTCTCTTTCAACTTATTGACTAAATTGATGGCTTTTTCATGGTCAGGTAAAGAGATATAAAACCAAAATAAATTAACTTCTAAGTACAAACTTTCGGGATAAAGGGGAAGAAAAGCTTCCGCTAAGTCAACGGAATAAATAGGTTGATATTTCTCAAAAGCAAAGCGTCCAGCAACAGTGATGACGTGATTAAGTAATTCTAGAGAATTGCCAAGATGGGGTAAACTTAACCGAACTAATTCTATGGTATATTCATGAGCGTAAGGTATGACGGCAATTACTACCCGTTCCAATAATTGAGAGTTAACTGAACCCTGATTAATTAATTCTAGTATTTGCCATTCTTGCAGTTGTTGAGGATGAAATCTATTTAATTTAATTTCAACGAGAGTTAAATGCAGTAAATTATCGAGATAACTGGGATTAATTTCCTGTAGATGTTTACGAATTAACCAACTGATTTCTAGATTTTCTAACTCTAATTGTCGGTTAGCTTCGGCTGCTAAAATATTGCTTAATTCTAGCAGCCATGAATCAGTTTCCTGTTCTTCTACTTGAGTGAAAACAAATAACCAAGTAGCTTGTGCTTCTTCTTCTTTTGCCTGCAAAAGATAGGCTAATCCTAAATACCAATAATAACTAATTTCTAGGGGTTCTCTTTCTATCAGTTCTTCGTAAAACTGACTAACAATATCGTATTGATTGTTTTCTAAAGCGGTTTTTACTTCATTTTGCCAAGACATGATTTAATTCTCCCTGATTAACTTTCACAATAGATTTGCCACATTTGACGATAGGCGCTTTCCACATCTTTAGTAAACTGACGTGCATTCCAAATCGGGGAAGTTTGACGAGAAGCTTGCAATTGCACGGCTATTTTTTTTCTTAATTCCTCATCCATTCCTAATTTTATTCCCCACTGAATATACTCCTCATCACTCCAAGCAATACCCTCGCTAATTCCCGCATAAGTCATAAAAGTATAACTGTTACGACTGGCCCATTGTTGTCCAACTTTTGTCACTACAGGAATACCCATCCAAAGAGTTTCTAGAGTAGTGGTTGCACCACTATAGGGATAGGTATCGAGTACCACATCGGCAATTTGGAGATTAGCGCGATGAATTTCTTCCTTAGCAACTCCTGAGAAAAAGCGCAATCTATTTTCATCGATTCCTTCCTCTTTAGCAATGCTGATAAATAAATCTTTGATAAGCTTTTCACTTCCCGCACCTTTGATTAATAAATAACTGTTAGGTACTGCTTTAATAATCTGCATTTGTAAGCGAATTGTGGCAGGATTTCTTTTTAATCCCACTTGCAAAGTTAAATAAGTAATTGCGTCTGCTGGTATGTTTAAATCCTCTCGGGTTAGCGTTGGTGTTCCGATTTCAAATCCATCCACGGCAAGATAACAGTTAGGCAAGCGCCAAAGCTTCTCTTGATAAAACTCTTGGGCATTTTTTTCTAGAACTAGATTATCTACAAGGAAGTAATCAATAGCAGGTATTCCTGTGGCATCTAATCCTAACCATGTTATTTGAATTGGTGCGGGTTTAAGTGCCATAACTCCACAGGTGACATCATGAGTTATACTATCTAAATCTACTAAAATATCGATGTTATCTTGATTAATTTTTTCGGCAATAATTTGGGGATTGGCAGGTAAATTATCATACTTATCCACCTTATTTTTAAACCATCGTTCCGTAATATCGTCCTCGACTTGATTGACTAGGTAGAGATGAATATTAAAGTCGTCTCGTTGATGATAATGAATTAACCAGCGACTTAAAAACCCGACGGAATGTCGCCGTAAAGTATGGGCAATATAGCCAATGTTTAGCTTTTTATTGACATCTTTAGGTTTATTGTACTTGGTAATAACGTGATTAAATTTTTTTCTAACTGCCTCTTGAAAAAGTTTGGCTAACTGATTACTTAACCAGCGATTACCTACTAAGTCATCTTTTAAATAAGCTAAGGGAGAAGTGATAGAAATAACCTCAGCTTGATTTCTCATTGGACATTGACACCGCTCTAAATTATTTTGAATTGCTTGATAATATTCTTGGGTTTTATTGTCAATATTTAACCAATTACCTGCTAAAAGTTCCGTATATAGCAGCAGATAAATACCATCCAGTTTTGCAGCTTTATCATTGGATAAATTCTTGATTTTATTAGCAGTTTCTAAGGCCAAATCAAAGTTACCAGTCTCGATATAGTATTGATGAATTTTGTACAAAAGTAGTAAGCGATCGGGTATAATATCTAGACAGCTAAGAGTCAAAATAACAGCATTAGTTTTATCGGTATAATAAATTTTTTCAATATGTTGTTCGATAATTTCCAATATTGCCGATTGTTGTGACTCTATTTTTAAAAGGTTTATGATAATATCCAGAACTTCTTGCGCTGGCCAATCTAGAAGTTTATAGATTGTGTGTAAGAGTAAATTTATATCGAAAGTTTCTAACTTGTTTGAATTAATTAAATCCACTATTTGCCAATCTTTAAGTTTTTGGGGATAAAAATATTCTAGCTTAATTTCTAACAGGACTAAATATAATAAATTTTCTAGGTTATCTGGATTTATCTGGTAGATATGCTGACGAATTACCCAGCTTAATTGCCAATTTTTTAGCTTAACTTGTCTTTGCGCTTCCCCATGCAAAATATTGACTAAATCTGCTGTCCACGCAGTCATTTCCTGTTCATCCCCTTGACTGAGGACGAATAACCAAGTAGTTTGTGCTTCTTCTTCCCTAGCTTCCAAAAGATAGGCTAATCCTAAATACCAATAATGACTAATTTCTAGGGGTTCTCTTTCTATCAGTTCTTGATAAAACTGGCTAACTTGCCAGAAATCTCCTTGGATAATTGCCGGTTCAACTTGGGAATGCCAAGACATAAGTATTTATCGTTAAGTGTCTCTACTAGCGTACCCAAATAGAAGCAAAATTTTTCTATATAAGTAAAATTTATCAGTCGCTCAGGGGTTTGGTTTTGGGGTTTTAGGGTTTTCGGGTTTTAGTTGAAATTCCCTATTCCCCCATTCCCCCATTCCCCACCCAGTTTCAATGGGTCTTAGCTTACCATCAATGTCAGCCAAGAGTCAGTTTTTTGAAAGATTTTCTAAATAAACCAATAAATCGGCCATAGCTTGAGAATCGGGCTGAAATTTGGGCATTGGTGGGGTTTTACCGCTAATTACCTGTTCAATCAGACTAATTCTCGATTTGCGATGGGAAACGTCCTCTAAACTCGGTCCGACGATGCCATCAGCAAACTGGCCGTGACAAGCAGCACAGTTAATCTGAAAGATTTCGTAACCGCGACTGACATTACCTTGTAGGGATAACACCTCTTTAATGTAGGGATCTGACATCTTAGCCAGATGAAAGGTGATTAAATAGGTGCTAATCAAGAACAAAACCACGATTATAACCATTAAGAATCGATAAAGTCCGAATTTTGGTTTAACTAACTGACTATTCACGCAAGCTGCCGAAGGAAAGATGAGTTTCTCTTTACATTTTGCAACTTTTTGCCCCAAAATTCCACCGCCGCTGCTAGAGATAGAGAAATGGGGAATAATATAAGACAAAAGCGCATCTTTTTCTAACCCTCTAGCAATGAACCTATTAACCAGACTGGAAGATTGGCCCTATATTATCTTACCTATCACCATCATCCTCAGTTTCCTGCTGTTGGGATGGCTCGTAGAACAGCGCGTTGTCAGTCAACTTTTATCGATTGCCAGAGAAAAAAACCTGCGTTTCTCGGAAGGGGTTTTACGTTCCCTGCGTGGATTAAGCATACTTTGGTTCGGACTTTTGGGTTTAAATATTGCCCTCTCCCTTCCCAATCTTCCCCTCTTTCCCTCCCTCATTTTCCTGAGCAAACAATTTCTGCTAGTGGCTTTTTTAGCTTCGGCCACTTGGGTTGTTGCTCAATTATCCGTGGAAATATTACGAGTTTATACCACGGGAGATGATGGCATTTCTTCCCTAACTTCCCTATTTGAATTTCTCGCCAAAGTTCTGATTTTTAGCTGCGGTTTTTTGCTTATTCTAAGCTCGATTGGCATTTCGATAACTCCGATGCTTACTGCCTTTGGTATTGGGGGTGTCTCCCTCGGTTTAGCTCTCCAAAATACCCTAGCTAATTTAATGTCGGGGATTAATATTATCACTTCTAAAAAAGTTAGACCGGGAGATTATATAGAACTGAGAACAGGAGAAGCTGGTTATGTGCGAGATGTGGATTTAAGATGCACAGTAGTCGAAGAAATTACCAATAATCTTTTGGTTATTCCCAATGCTCAGATCATTTCTTCTAGTTTCCGTAACTATAGTTTACCAGATCACTCCCTACTGGTTCCCGTGGAAGTGGGCATTAGTTACGATAGTGACTTAGAAAAAGTCGAAAAAGTTACCCTAGAAGTCATGCAAGAAATCGCCCAGTTATTGCAACCTAACCTCGGTGACTATCAACCCTTGATCCTTTATCGTAAATTCGATTACTATAGTATCCTGCTGACGGTTTATCTCAAGGTGGTAGAAGAAGAATTTTTTCAACATCTCACCATTAAACACGAATTTATTAAACTCCTACACCGACGCTATCAGCAAGAAGGAATTAAAATTCCCTATCCGATTTTTTTTCCCTATCCCCCCACTAATCCCTCTAGTTAACCTCAATTCGCTATCTCAACAAACAATTGAAATGCGCGGAAAACTTACAATTGATAATTCTCCTCAAAAAACTTACGAGTCATCGGTTGGGCAACTTCAATACCGTGGCCTTCTCCTAGTAATTCTAGGGGTTTTCCTTCCACTTGAATCCAGACTTTGGCATTGGGATCCCCAGTGGTAGTAGTATAGATGATTTGTGCCAAACGACCGATCAACATATCAGGGCCATCATCAGTGCCAAACTCGCGCGAGAGATTAATCTTAATTCCCGTTTTATCTACTTTTAAATCAAGTAATTTAGTCCCGGGGGGAATAGTAGTCATATCCGGAGGATTACTTGGACCGGCTAATAGGGTTTGCAATACTGCTGTTAACTCTCGGTCGTCGCTATCTGCTTTTTGAACGGTAATTTCTTGGGTGACTAATTGATTACCCGTATCAGTCACTTTTAACCAATAAACCTGTCGATTTTCCCTAACAGGAATAGCTGCAGGAGTTGCTGTCGGACTTGTCTCCACTGGACCGGGAGAAACTGGTTTAACAATTGGTGATTGACTTATCGGCGCCGGAGTAGGAGATTCAATCGGGTTTTCGCTGTTTTTCTGGGAGGAAGATAGGTGATGGACGGCAAACCAAGCAGTGGCCCCACCAGCAGTAAATAAAGCGAGGCCGATACCAATTATCCAAGGTAAAGAGATTTTATCGCTAGAGCGAGAACTAGGCATAATTCAGTTATCAGTTATCAGTTATCAGTTATCAGTTATCAGTCGAACTCTTTTATTCTCGCCACTTCCCCACTTCCCCACCACCCCACTTCATAATTCATAATTCATAATTCATAATTCCCATTTATTCTCCCCCCGCAACGCGCACGAAGTGGTCTCCCCACTTCCCCACTTCCCCACCACCCCACTTCATAATTCATAATTCATAATTCATAATTCCGATATCCTCTTTTCCGACCATTAAATTTAATTGGGGTTCCCCGATCGAGGTTCAATTCTGCCAAAGGCGGCTATACTCAGCTTATCATCGTCGATCTGCAATTGGAGAAGGCGGGCGATAATTCCTTGTTTCTCGAAGTTTTTTAAATCTAACTGGGTGGATATACCCTCGGCAAACCCCTTGAGAAGGCGCGAGGAGATGCGACGACCATTAAGAGTGGCTGTGGGGTCAATAAGCTCGATTTTTCGCCCCTGCACTAGCTTAAATCCCACTTCTAAGCTCAGATCGAGGCTGGCTGCGGGGCCGTCCGGCCCTTGGGTCTCTAGCTGCAGGCTGAGGGCGACTCGATTATTATTAAGAAAGTTAAAATTTGCTTGACTAAGTTGATATTTTGTGCTACTCGATTCTTCCCTAGAGGGAATCAGATTATTAATCAGGGTCTGAATTTGTTCTTTGACCGCTGCCGATTGTAAAGCTTGATTAACATTAGTTTCCGTGAGGACAAGATGCAATGCCCCCGCAGCCGGTCGGCGCAAGGCGGCGGCTAAACTGCCGTTTTTTTGCTGTAATAGCCGCAAATCGAGGCTAATTGGCTCAGTTTCTAGCTCGATCTTCTCAATGCGAACATCAGCAAGGGGATAAATTCCCCTTGCAGAAATGCGCACTCGATCGATTTTGCCTTGTAGAGCCTGATAATTGGGAGTATTATCGACCCTGACGGCTAATTGTTCCACTTTTTGGACTTGGGAGCGAAGGGTATGGGCTAAAACCGTATCGATAATTGCCCCCGCCGGAGTTAACAGGGTCAAAACACTAGCGAGAGTGATTGTTAGCCATTCCATCGCTCAATTACACCCATTCAGCTAAATTTTGCCAAGCATTAGTCAAAAGCTGACTTAACCAACGTCGTTGCACTTGATCTAAAATCGGGTCTTCTGCGAGAATTTCTTCAGTCAGATCATCGAGAGATTGACCCTGAGCGCGGGCCATTCTAATAATTCCCGCAATCACGGCAGCGATCATCTCCTCATCGACGGGAAGCTGTCGGAGGGCGGCAATTTCTTCGGGGGTAGTCGGGATGGGATAATTCATAATCAGATGGGGCTGGCTGTGTATTAATCTAGGTCTTTGACGCTCCCCGAAGCGCTCAGGCGAGGGGTTCTTGGTTCAACAAGTCCACTTACTTTAGATTCCTTGCGTTATCTAAAACAGAGGTGGTTCTTTCCCCAAGCGTTACTTTTCGTGCGCCCCACGATAGTTGTACTTCTACAAAATTTGCTTGAATTGAAGTATTAGCTTCAAATACTGTGTTGTCTAGTTCCTGCCAAGATTTTACCTACCTACAGGTAGAAACTAGAACAATTAGGTAGAACCCCAGATCTTTGATTGTCAAGGTACAGCGTTAGTCATTAGACTACTGGGCTTTTAGAGCGGTCGATTACCCTATCCGCTATACTTATACAGTAGCTAGTTTTCATGAGTAGGTCAAGATACTTAAAAGAAGAAGTTATTCGAGATTTTGCTCTTGAGACTAGACACTTACTTTTTAGCTGTGCTTCGCTGTTCTATGCTGGCGGAACCTTTCATCTCCGAGGTGAAACCGAGAGTTCCTTCAAGCCGACATTTTAGGTAAAGTTTTTTAAACTTTTTTCAGAAAACTTTTTGTGTAGTCTAGCGTAATCAGACCATTTTTGACTTGGTACTTTTGGGTATTTTTGGGTGTAATAGCTAAATCAAGATGAGAGAAATACTTTACAGAGAAATTCCGACTCCCGACTCGATCGCCGTTTATCAGTGGTTACAATCCGATTGGCAACCCGCTAGCGGTGTCAAGACAAATACACCTAACGGGGTGAGATTGCGCTTATCGGAGGCGATCGAATTGTCGATCTTTGTCTGGACGCTGCAACGGACTACTTATTTAAAAGTTTTCCGCTGGGGTGAGCGATCGCATGACCGAGAAACATCCCTGATTCGGCAGCTCGATCGAGCTTTACAAAAGCGTTTTCCGCCGCATTATAGCACGATACCAAACATCGATCAAAAAAATCACTCAATTTTTACAGATTTAGAAGCGGACTATCCCCTAACGGTTCACTACTTCCGCAAAATGCCGCAAGGGGAGGCGGATTTAGAACGTTTGTATTGGTGGGAAAAACGTTGGCGCGACAGTGCCAAAAATCCCCAACAACCGCGGCCGGTAATTTTCTCTAGCAGCGAGGAAAATGATCATCCCATCGCCTATGACTTAATTTATATTGGTGGTGCCTTGGGGGCAATTCACGCCGCACAGATGGCCAAATTAGGTTATCGAGTCCTCTTAGTAGAAAGACTACCTTTCGGACGGATGAATCGGGAATGGAATATCTCTCGATCGGAGTTTCAAAGTTTAATTAATTTAGGCCTATTTACTGCCGAAGAATTCGAGGAATTAATCTTCCAAGAATACATCGATGGCTTTAATAAGTTTTTTGATGGCAATAATCCCCCCCATCTGAAAGCCGAAATTCTCCATACTCCCACGGTTTTAAATATCGCCATTAATTCCGATAAATTGCTGCAATCCTGCGCTAAAAAAATACATGATCATGGCGGTAAAATTCTCGATCAAACCGAATTTATCAAGGCTGATATTACTGCCAATAGTGTTACTGTCACCCTTAATCATAGCGGGGAAATTCAACAGATAAAAGGCCGTTTATTGATTGATGCTATGGGTTCAGCCTCTGCCATCGCTTGGCAATTAAACGGAGTGCGTGCCTTTGATAGTGTCTGTCCGACGGTGGGGGCAGTAGTAGAAGGATTCGAGCCGCTGGTGTGGGATTCTCACTATGGCGATGTCTTAAATTCCCATGGCGATATTTCTAAAGGTAGGCAATTAATTTGGGAATTATTTCCGGGGGAAGGAAAAGAATTAACCTTTTATCTATTTCACTATCATCAAGTCCATCCCGATAACCCCGGTTCTCTGTTGGAAATGTACGAAGATTTCTTTACTATTTTGCCGGAATATCGACAGTGTGATCCAGAAAAATTAACTTGGAAAAAACCAACCTTTGGTTATATACCGGGGCATTTTAGCACAGGGAAAAAAGATCGAATTGTCTCCTTTGATCGCATTTTAGCCATCGGTGATGCTGCCTCCCTGCAATCACCGTTAATTTTTACTGGGTTCGGTTCTTTGGTGCGTAATTTAGAGCGCTTAACCCATCTTTTGGATACGGCATTGAAACACGATTTACTAACAGCTAAAGACCTAGAAAATGTGCGTGCCTATCAAAGTAATGTGGCGGTAACTTGGTTATTTTCTAAAGGAATGATGGTTCCCACGGGAAAAACCTTACCCCCCCAAAGAATTAACGCCATGTTAAACACATTTTTCGGTTTATTGGCCGACGAACCGCCGGAGGTTTCTGAAACTTTTATTAAGGATAAAACTGATTGGTTGACCTTTAGCCGTTTAGCAATTAAAGCGGCCAGAAAAAACCCCGCTTTACTGTTATGGATAGCAGAAATGGCTGGCAGTCAGGATTTAATTCGTTGGTTGGGTTCCTATCTCGATTTTAGCCTTGATGGAGTCAAAAATCTGCTTTTTGGTTCCTGGTTTCCCCAATGGTTAAAAAACTCCCAAAGCTGGCTAGAAAAAGACAATCCTCGCCTATGGTTAAAGTTATTGAGTTTTAATTATGGCCTAAGAAATTAAGTAGGAGACTCCGAGACTCCGAGAGAGCTATCGGGGATCAGATTTGAGTTTTTATACTAAATCCAGTTATTAAAGACTGATTATTTATTCCCACTTTTGCCTTTTCCATGAGTGTCTTTTGCCTGTCTTCATAAGTAGCCTATACTCAACGGATTTAGTATTAGTTCACTGTTTGTGGAGTTAAGAAACTGTTGGAAAAGTTAAAGAATGCGCTTACCTACAGGTTCTAACTGCGATGCTGATGTGAACTACTCTCAAGGTCGTTGAGAGCTTCCTATTTCACGGGGGAGGGTTCCTCAAGACGGACTTACACCCAGCTTTTGGTCTGACATCCCCTCTATAGGCAGTATCGCGCTTTTCCTAACGACAATATTCGTAAGCTTTCATCTCGAATATTTATTGCCGCATTTATGTCCCGGTCATGGATTGTTTTGCAATGCTCACAAGTCCATGTTCTAACATCAAGGGATAAACTACTCACTTGATTTAGACAGACATGACAAGTCTTAGAACTAGGGAAAAACCTATCAACTTCAATATAGGTTTTTCCTTGCCATTCTGCCTTGTATTTAAGCATTGTACAAAACATTCCTCAACTACAATCACTAATGGCCTTAGCTAAATTATGATTGCGTACCATGGCTTTAACATTGAGATTTTCTACCGCAATAACTTGGTTTTCGTTAACTATCTTACGGGATAGCTTGTTGAGAAAATCCTCACGACATCTTGAGATTTTAGAGTGAACTTTAGCTACTTTATCT
>NZ_JADBRW010000086.1:0-8602 GCF_020247025.1 Microcystis sp. M109S1 | reverse complement strand
GTGTCAGTCTGTAGAGCGACCATAAGACCAGAACAGATTTACTCTGTTAAGGCAGGTGCGAAACCCCGCAAGGGAAAGAAGCAGAAACCTAAATCGTGAGGTTTGGGAATCACCGTCCGTTTACGGCGGTGAGGATGTCAACAGGAGCAAAAGGTAACTAAATCGAGAAGACAGACTCGGAAAAGAAGGCTTCTAGCTCTAGAATTCCCCAAAAATGCGGGAAAATAAGGGGAGTTTACCCGGGGGGCCAAGCCATTTGGCGATCGCCTAAGAGATGGACATGAAGATGATCGACGGTTTGACCTCCCTGTTCCCCATTATTAATCACCACTCGATAACCTTGACTTAATTTAGCTTCGGCGGCCACCTTTTTAACAGTTAGTAACAAATGTCCCAATAGCTCGCGATCGCTGTCGCTGGCTTCCTCTAGTTTCGGAATCGGTTTTTTGGGGATAATGAGGATATGGGTGGGTGCTTGGGGATTAACATCTCGAAAAGCGAGGACCAGATCATCTTCATAGACGATCGAGGCAGGAATTTCTTTACGGATAATTTTGCTAAAAATAGTCTCGCTCATAGACAAATTGCTTTTTTTTAACTATACCATTAAGCTCTCAGCTTTTCTGGTGAGGTTATCCCGATAAATACGGTGATTTTCAGGGTAAATTCCCAGATAAAATCATTTTTATGCGGAAAACTAGCCTAACATCCTGTTTCATTTTCCTAAGAACTCACTTTATTTTTACTTGAGCCAAAATGTTAGCAAGGGTTTGGAGTGCGGCAATTATCGGCATCGATGCCATTAAAATCGGGGTAGAGGTGGATGTATCGGGGGGATTACCCGGAATTGCCGTGGTGGGTTTACCCGATACCGCAGTGCAGGAGTCGAAAGAAAGGGTAAAAGCTTCCCTAAAAAATGCCGGATTTGCCTTTCCCATCCGCAAAATTGTCATCAATTTAAGTCCCGCCGATATCCGCAAAGAGGGGCCGATTTATGATTTACCGATTAGTATCGGCATTTTAGGGGCTTCCGAACAGGTAGAAGCCGGTTTATTGGGGGATTTTCTCTTTTTAGGCGAATTATCCCTCGATGGTAGTTTGCGTCCCGTGGCGGGGGTTTTACCCATTGCTGCCGCCGCCGAAAAAATGGGGATCAAGGGTTTAGTGGTTCCCGCCGATAATGCCAAAGAAGCGGCCGTGGTTAAAGGCTTACAAGTGTATGGGTTTCGTCATCTATCGGAAGTGGTAAATTTCTTAAATGAACCCGATCGCTATTCACCGATGACTTTTAACGCTGCCGAGGAATTTGGGCGATCGCAGGTAAATCTCCCCGATCTCAAGGATGTCAAAGGTCAAGCAATTGGCCGTCGGGCCCTGGAAATTGCCGCAGCTGGGGGTCATAACCTAATTTTTGTCGGGCCGCCGGGCAGCGGTAAAACCATGTTAGCGCGACGTTTACCCGGAATTCTGCCGCAGTTAACCTTTGCCGAATCCCTAGAAGTCTCCCAGATTCATTCCGTCGCCGGATTACTGAAAGATCGAGGTTCCCTGGTGCGCGAGCGTCCTTTTCGCAGTCCCCATCACTCCGCTTCCGGGGCAGCGCTGGTGGGAGGTGGCACTTATCCCCGACCGGGAGAAATCTCCCTTTCCCACCGTGGTATTTTATTTTTGGACGAATTAACGGAATTTAAGCGCAGTGTCTTGGAATATCTCCGGCAACCCCTAGAGGATGGTTATGTGAGCATTTCTCGCACTCGTCTTTCCGTCGCTTTTCCGGCACGTTTTACCCTGGTGGCCAGTACTAATCCCTGTCCCTGTGGTTATTACGGCGATTCGGTGCAACCCTGCAGCTGTTCACCGCGACAACGGGAACAATATTGGGCGAAATTATCGGGACCGCTTTTAGACCGTATTGACCTACAAGTGACGGTAAATCGCCTGAAACCGGAAGAAATGACCCAAGAGAGTCGGGGAGAAGCTTCTGAGCAAGTGCGGCAACGGGTAGAAAGGGCCAGACAAAAGGCCAGCGATCGCTTTCAGAATACCGGGATTCGCTCTAATGCGGAGATGAATTCCGAGCATTTGCGGGGTTTTTGCGCTCTTGATCATAGCAGTCGCCATATTTTAGAAGGGGCAATCCGAAAATTGGGTTTATCGGCCCGAGCAATGGATCGCATTCTCAAAGTTGCCCGCACCATTGCCGATTTAGGAGATAGTGAAATGCTGAAAAGTTCCCACGTTGCCGAAGCAATTCAGTATCGCACTCTCGATCGTTTAAGTTAAGTAGGGAGGCACAATTATTTGTAGGATGGGTTAGCGGTAGCGTAACCCATGCGGGCGTTGGGTTTCATGCTTCAACCCAACCTACGTTCTAAAATTTGGCATTACTTGCGATTTTATCAATCAATCCCAGCTTTTGGGGGGTAGAACCCCCCGCGCATTAGTTTTTCGGTGGGATGCTTACAGACAGCTGCTGACACATTTGTCATCATTTAAGAGTCATTGATAATTGCTGATTGTCGGTGTTTCTGCAAATGTGAGATGCACCGGGCAGAATCTATCTTCAATTGAATTATAACTACTTACTTAAAGAGCATTTTTTCTGGTCGGGGCGAATTGCCTTCGCCCTCTTTTTAGTAAACTTACTGGTGGGGATTTTAGGGATTAATCGGGCGATTCTAAGCGTTTTTGCCATTCTCGATCGATTTTATCGGAACGCTCGATCTCTTGTTCGAGATAGTCTTGATCGGTAGAATAACTAATATCAGCATCTGTAATCACTTTTTGGTCAGCGAATTGACGAGAGTAGGCAAGTTTTTGCTCTAATTCAGGATTATTTTGGGCTAATAAATCTGCTCTTTTTTCTCGCTGTTGATTGCGTTGATTAACCCGCTCATTTCTCCACTGCAAAAAGAAATAACGACCGAGGGGAATCCCCAAAAAAGCAGCGGCATAACTGAGGAGAAAACCGTAGATCCCTGTGACTATCGACCCCAGAGAACCGCTCAAATCGACACTGTCACTGTTGAGCAAAAATCCTAAAACTAAAGCGAGGATAAAGTTAACCCCCCCTAAACCTAAAGCTAAGATAATTTGACCACTATCCGCTTCGCTAAACTTCCAGCTTTTTTCTCTTAGATAGGGTGACAATGCTTGTACTTTTCTCTCTTTGGTTGTCACCTGTAGATCGGGAAAATAATAGATAATATCGCCTCGATCGGACACTTGCGGCAAACCATTAAAGCGAGTTAAAACTGGCAGAACATAGTCTTCTGTCTCCTCATGACTGGGGGTAATACTATCGAGATAGGGAGCAATTTGTGGAGCAATAATCGAGCCACGATTATTTTTAATTACTTGACCGATAGTTTGCCAGCGTCTCTCCTCTAAATTAAAATTAGGATCGCCATCGCCAAAAAGAAAAGAAAAAACTGACTCCAGAAAATTCATCTTACTAGCGGGTTTTTCTGCCTTAACTTCCCTATCTCTTCTTTCGTAGTAGTTATTACCAAAATCGGGATAAAAAATCCAGAAAAAGTCCGTGGGAAAGAAGTTAATATTAATTTTGTTATTTCCCGAATTGTTATCCGAGTCACTATCTTTGAACATTAAGCCAAGCAGGATGGCCAGAATAGCCAGCAAGAGGATTAAAATCGAAATAATTAAAACAATGCCAAAGGAAATGCGAATAACATAAAAAACTACTTGCCAGATTTTACTACCGAAAGCTTTTAACTTTAATTGCCAATATTTATTCAGAAGAATCGAGCGAAAATTTTCGGGAAAAAGATAGATAATCTCCCCCGTATCTGCTACCTGTAAATGTCCCCCCGCTTCCGCAGCTAAAGCTAATAATCCCTGTTGTGCAGCGTTAATCTCTAAACCCGATTTTGCCGCCACATCACCCACCGTAACCCGATAGCCTAATTTTTCGATCGATTGTAATAGAGACTCTTGGGGATTCATAGAAAATACTGTTCCTGTCGATTATCCTATTTTCTAGTTTAGTTTTGATTTTGTCTTTTTGGCTGCGCTATCTTGATTGACAGGTGCGGCATTTTGGACTCGATCGAGAAAATATCGTTATAATTGGTGCAATAGTCGCAAAAAGCAGGGCTAAACTGTATAAATAGTTACTTTATAAGCAATTATCAGAGGTGAGCATGAATGCGTCGGAACAGGCAAAAGGATTAGAATTAACGGCGAAGATCGCCACACTCGTCAACCTGTTTAAACAACAATTCCCCGATGCAAAGGCAGATCTGAAACCTTGGCGCAATGATCCCCACACAAGGGAGTTAACGGACCCTGACTCGATCGATATCGCTTTCCATTTTCCCGGTTGGAGTCCCAGAATTCAAGGGCGCAGTATTCTGGTACAAATTCGTTTTCATCTCGATAGCGAGGATCAGCATCAGCGTTTGATTGGCTTAGAAATGCAGGCTTTTAACCATCAAGGAACCGCTTGGCGACTATCCACGGTGGAAAATTGGCAATTAGTCGGCAATTATCAACCCTCTCCCAAAGTGGCTGATAAGTTAAAATATTTCAGTCGGCAGGTGTTTGAAGTTTTTAAAAATGAGCATCGATAAGGCTCTTTCGGCACTCTCGGCAAAAGATCGTTATTCGATCGAGATTAAATCGTTCATAATGTCAAGCTATAGGACTAAATTAATTCTTGAAAGTGCTTGGCTTTAGCGGAAATTTTTAACATTTTTTCTGGTTGATCATGAATCTCACTTTTTTGAGAAAATTTACGGCTGCTGGTGGTTGTTTTAGAAATACTGATATTTTTAATACTAACAAAGCGATATTGATAGTCCCGAAGAAAATCGGGTTGATTCCAAAATAAGCGTCCGATTTCACGACAATAAGAGACAAAGCATTTGGCTCCTTTTAATTGTTTAATTATCGATGAATTATCATCTCTGCTTTTCTTCATTTCCAAACAAAGGATAACTTTTTCAGAAGTGGTATTAGCGATAATTATAAAATCTGCACGCTTACACTCACCTTTACTACTACCAGTAAAAATTCTGCGGACATCAAAAAACTCATCTAGATTGATCACAATAACCTCATCGGGTTTCGGCATTCCATTAACCACAAACGAATAGTTATCTTGATTTTCTGTCAGTTTCAGTAAATAGCTATCTCGTTTGTATTCTTTTTTATATTCCAACTCTACTATCGCACAATCCCTAATCATTTCTTTGAGGATAGCAATATCAGACATTACTCCTCACCCCAAATAATAGCCGTTTGAATACGATTCATCTTTTCGATAGTAGTATCAAAACTGCGCGCTTCGATACCCATTTCTGGATCAATTTTAGCGGGAGTTAAAGTGTTAAATTTGGTCTTTCTTTTTTTTCCTTTTAACATCTCTAAAGCTTGTTCAGCAATATAGACTTTAACTTGATCGGCCGATAATAATTCCTCTTGTCTATAGCCTTCTTCTGCGGCAATTTGTTTCAGGTGTGGTTGATCATGGTTGAGCATAATTAATGTGTTGATTTCTTTGATAATATAATCACTGTGAGTAGTGATAAAAACTTTAATACCAATGTTAATCAGTCGAGCGAAAAGTTTAGCGACACGGCGTTGATTTTCTGGATGGAGATTTAATTCAGGTTCATCTACTATCAACAAATCTCCGATGCGAGCTTCGTGTCTTAAATAAAAGCCAATGTCTAAAAGAGAACGTACAGCACTAGAACTTTCATCCATCGATAGTCTCAGTTTTTTTCCTTTAGGAATGTAATAAAGTTCACCATTGCTAGTAATCATATATTGCCCACCAATAATATCGGCAAAATCTTCTAAAATACTGGGATAATTTTCGGCGATAAAGCTAGTTTTTTTGACAATTGTTTCTATTTGTCTAGTAAAATCTACATTTTCTTTGACCGGGAGCGCATAATCCTGAGAAACATTAAATAACAGTTCCGTAGGATCAAAATTGCTATTTTTGCTAATTTCTTCCAGTAAACGATTACGAGCAAAATTTAACTCTTTGCGAAAAATTGCCGCTCCTGTCCTTTCTGCACTGGCAATAAATGGCCTGGGAAAAAACTGAGAGAAAATTATATCTTGGATGCTGTCGTAAATGATATCCTCAAGAAAATGCACTGGCAGATTTATTTTTTCTGTTTCTGTTAATAATGTAATGGATAAATAAGGCTCATCTTCAGGTTTGCTAATCGAGATAATTTCCAATGTTGCTGTACTAATTTTCCTTTCATACTTCTTTTTAAATTGAATATTGTCAAAATTTAATTCTATCTGAAAATCAACATTTTTAAACCTCTCCTCGTTGGCCGCAAAAACTTCAGGTATTTGTCGAACATATCCTTGACAACCTGTAGTAAGAATACTTTCACACTGTTGAACATACTCCTGTAGATCGAGACTAATTACACCATCAGAAAGTAGTTGATCAATTTTTTCTTTGAGTCCAAATTTTGGCGACATTAATAGTCTTCGCCAAGTATATAAAAAACCAAATAAAGAATATGTAGCATAAGTTTTACCTGTATTATTACCACCACAGATAATTGTCAGGTCGCCTAGACTGAATTCTGCCTGTTTTAAAATGCCAAGATTTTTAATTTTAACTTTCATTTTTGTCTTAAGTTTAATATTCACGATTATAGATAATTGTGGATCATCTGATCAAGTACCAAACTATACATTCAATTTTGGTTATCAAGGTTACTTACAAAAATTATAACCTTTCTAAGGCTTTTCTCTCTTTTTCAGTCACTTCTCGCCATTGACCGGGTTGTAATCCTGTTAAGCATAATTTATTGTTTTTGTCAATAGTAATGGCTGTTCTAATTAATCTTAAAGTGGGATAACCAACGGCAGCAGTCATCCGTCTTACCTGACGATTTCTCCCCTCAGTTAAGGTAATTTCTAACCAAGCGGTGGGGACAGATTTTCGATAACGAATCGGTGGCTCTCTGGGGGGTAAATCTGGTTCAAAATCTAGTAAATTAACTATGGCTGGTCGAGTGCGATAATCCTGAATAGGAAGACCTTGACGCAATTTTTCTAAAGCGTTTAGGTCAGGAATTCTTTCGACTTGTACCCAATAGGTACGCGGATGAGCAAATTGACGATGACCCAAACGATGCTGTAATTGACCGTTATCTGTGAGTAATAATAATCCCTCGCTGTCCCTATCTAAACGACCGACTGAATAGATATTGGGGATGGGAATATAATCTTTTAGAGTCGAGCGCCCATTTTCATCAGTAAACTGACATAATACCTCGTAGGGTTTATAAAAAAGGATATATTTATTCAAAGTAAAAAGAAGTCAGGAGATAGGAGTCAGGAGATAGGAGTCAGGAGCTTTTTGCTTTTATCAGTAAAAATCAAACAGTAATCCATGAAAATAAAGCTCAAAACTTGCCACTTAATACTGTTCACCGAAAACTAAAATCTGATTACTGATTACTGATTACTGATTACTGATCACTGATCACTGATCACTGATTACTGATTACTGATTACTGATTACTGATTACTGATTACTGCTCACTGATTACTGATTACTGATTACTGATCACTGATTTAATCCCTTTGATGGGAGAATTGATAAGCACCGATGATCGAGAGAAGAATAGCGACGATTAATAAAATGGGGATAGCGAACCAAGGAAATTGATTGATATCGTAGGCTGCGGCTCTTAATCCCAGACTAGCATAGGTGAGGGGCAAGGAATAAACAATAATTTTTAATGGCCAGGGTAAGGTTTGGGGGTCGAAAAAAGTTGCTCCTAAAAAAGACATCGGCACGATTAAAAAGTTATTATACAGACTGACACTTTCGAGGGATGTAACTCGCAATCCGACAATTGCCCCTAAACCGGCAAAGACGGCACAATTTAAGATTAAAACTAATAAAAAGAGGGGATTGAGAAAACTGGCAAATTTTCCTGTAAATAAGATAGCAACGAGAATCACTGATGCAGAAGTCATTACACCGCGCAAAATTCCCGCGAAAACTTTGCCTAAAAATAATGAGAGGGGATGGACGGGAAGTAATAATAATTCCTCGAAGGTTTTACTAAATAAGCGATCGCCACAGATGGAAAAGGTGGTTCCCCCGAAACTGATCGCCATTGAGGACAGGGCCACCATTCCGGGTAAGATAAATTCTAGATAAGAATCGCCGATCGAGGGTTTCATCGAGCGATCGAGGGCGCTTCCCAACCCCAACCCGAAACCAATAATATAGATTAGGGGAGAAACTAAACCTGTGGCTGCGATCTGAAGGACTCTAGCGCGTAAATCTAGCCATTCTCCCCAAAATACGGTTAAAGTGTCTGTTAATATCGTCTGAGCTTGAGCTAGTTTCACTGGTATTTTGGTTAATTAGTAAATATTATTTTAATAATATTTAACAATTGTCCCCTTTTTCAAGAGCGAGCTTTTCGGACTAGAAAAATGATCATCGAAAATTTTGGGTGGGAAACCCCGCCGTTCTAGGTTGGCTTTACGTTAGAATCAAAAAGACCGTCTCGAAAACCAAGTGGGCGGACAGCACCTTGAAAACTCGGCTTAGGGAGTTCCGTTCAGAAAAGCTTGTCCG
>NZ_JADBRW010000085.1:0-8653 GCF_020247025.1 Microcystis sp. M109S1 | reverse complement strand
TCAGTCTGTAGAGCGACCATAAGACCAGAACAGAGTAAATCTGTTAAGGCAGGTGCGAAACCCCGCAAGGGAAAGAAGCAGAAACCTAAATCGTGAGGTTTGGGAATCACCGTCCGTTTTACGGCGGTGAGGATGTCAACTACACCTATCTGGAATTCTCAAAAAACATTTTCCCACCTTCTCGCCAGTAAGAGGGTGGGATTTGAGAATTATTAGGGAAATTTTCTTTAATTTAGGTTTTGATTCTCTTGGTTTTTGCGCTTGAGGTTTTGCAGTTGTTGCAGCAGTACCTCGATTTCCGCTTCTAGATGCAGGTATTTCACCTGTTGGTCAGCTTGGTAGGTGGTGCGAATCTGTTTCATGGCGGAGGATTCCTTGGTTAGCACAGTTGTCATAGTGGTATCTATAGAGGACTAATTATCTTCAATTGTTTCAATTTGTGTATAGTACCTTAACAATGTCTTAAAGAAAACCTTTTTATGGTAGTTTCTCAACTGGCACAGGATGAAAGAGAGAAAAAATTCTTGCAACCAAAGGGATCGGAGTGCGATATACTCAGTCGCGAACGATATTGGCAAGCATGACCATGGTAGCGGTAGCAATTTTAGCGGCGGGTAAGGGAACCCGAATGAAGTCCAGCCTTCCGAAAGTTTTACATCCCCTCGGCAGTCGATCGCTAGTGGAACGGGTGCTTAATGTCAGCGAATCCTTACATCCCCGGCGAAAACTGGTAATTATCGGTTATCAGGGAGAACAGGTGCGAAATACTCTACAGCATCTTGAGGATATCGAATTTGTCGAACAAAGGGAACAGTTAGGCACTGGCCATGCTATTCAGCAGTTAATCCCCCATTTAGAGGACTTTCAGGGGGATTTGTTGGTCTTAAATGGCGATGTTCCTCTGTTGCGTCCCGAAACCTTGCAAAATCTTCTCCAGATTCATAAAAACCATGGTAACGCCGCCACCCTATTAACTGCTAATCTTCCTAACCCGAAAGGTTACGGTCGAGTTTTTTGTGATGGCAATAATCTCGTTAAGCAGATTGTGGAAGAAAGAGACTGTACCGATGCCCAAAGACAAAACCATCGGATTAATGGGGGTATATACTGCTTTAATTGGTCAAAATTAGCGGCGATACTGCCTAATTTAACGCCCAATAACGATCAAGGTGAGTATTATCTCACGGATGTGGTCAATTTTCTCGCTCCCGTCATGGCTGTGGATGTGGAGGATTGTTTAGAAATTAGCGGCATTAACGATCGCAAACAATTAGCCACCGCCTATGATATCCTGCAAACTAGAGTTAAGGATCATTGGATGGCTGCTGGAGTCACCATAATTGACCCCGATAGTGTCACCATTGAGGATACTGTCACCCTCAGTCCCGATGTGATTATTGAACCCCAAACCCATCTGCGCGGTGAGACGATAATCGCTTCTGGTTGTCGTCTCGGTCCTGGGAGTTTAATCGAAAATAGTCGGATAGGCAGCGATGTAACAGTCTTATTTTCGGTTATTTCTGATAGTCAGGTGGATTCTGGTTGTCGCATCGGTCCCTATGCTCATCTGCGCGGAGAAGCGAAAATTGGGGCTAATTGTCGAGTCGGTAATTTTGTTGAAATTAAAAAAAGTGACATCGGCAATAAAACCAATATTGCCCATTTATCCTATTTGGGAGATGCCACTTTAGGGGAAAAAGTTAACGTTGGTGCGGGAACAATTACTGCTAATTACGATGGCGTGAAGAAACATCAAACTATGATCGGCAGTGGCACAAAAACTGGGGCAAATAGTGTTTTAGTTGCCCCTTTAAAATTAGGAAAAAATGTCACCGTGGCCGCTGGTTCAACTATCACTAAAAATGTCCCCGATAACGCTTTAGTTATTGCTCGCGAAAGTCAGCGTGTGATCGAAAATTGGGCCGATCAGTTTCAGTAGGTTAATTCCGGGATATAAGGACAGAAAACTGTTGCTAAATTCCGAGATTAGAGTCAAGATAAACACTTTGATAAGGGCAGGAAAGAAAGAGGGGTTGAGTACCATTCAACCGGCGTTGCTGATTTGAGATATGAATCTTCTTTTGTGGGATTTTTAAAACCTAGACCCAAACTAACTTTTGGATGGGTGCAAGGTTGTCATTCACACCTTGATTCAGCAACGCCCTTTTTGCTTCCTCTCAGATTAACTCCTGTCAGTTCGCCGTAACAGACAAGGCAGTAAGTGATTTTTGTCTGTTGCAATTTATACAAAACGACGTGCGATTACCCTGCATATATAGCCTATCAATTTAATTTTCCAAAGTCTTAATTGTAACCACCTGCGGCGGTGTAGAATCAGGTGGATAAATAACATCTAATTGTACTTTTCTTTGAGTTCCTGGTTTTAAATCTAGTTTTAATAAAGTATCTAAAACCTGCCCTGTTCTATGCCATAAATGTACATAACGGGTTTGTTGTTTACCTTTATCATCGCTATATTTTAAACGCACTGTACCCCGGAAAAAGGGAAAGTCTAATGATGGTTTTCTAAATTTAATTCCTTTTTCAGATAGTCTATCTTCTTTTAATGGAGTTTCTAAAGTGATGCTAACTGTCTGATTTTTATTAGTGTTATTAGTTAAAGGTATGTTGAGTTGATATTCTACCCCATAGTTACCATGTGCTTCGTAAGCAGTATCAGGATACCGCACTAGCATTTTTGCGGTTTGGCTTTGTTCTGTTCCTAACCTTCCAGCCCGTAAGGTGGCTATGGGATAAGAAATAGTTTTACCTGGTTCGGGAATAGTCAGGGTTTGGGTTTTGGTGTTGTCTGTGAGGTTTGCTTTCCATGTTGCACCTTCGGATATACCTGCGACTCTGCTGTAAATGAATTGACCTCCTTTTGCATCTGGGGGTGTGGGGGTTTTATCTCTTGGTCCTGCAAAGTTACCGTTATTTAATAAGTCTTGCCATTCTTTTAATGTGGGTGCGCGCTCGCTACCATCAGCATTTTTTTTCGCAAACATGGCTAAACTCGCTGCATAAATTTTACCACTGCTATTTAATCGGAAAAAACTGGATCTCCCATTGACAGGTCTTTCTAAATTTCTGACTGGGATAGGATGGTTTAATAACATTTGACTTCCCCCAGCAGGAATGACTATTCTTGCTGGAAATTCTTTTTGACGTACTCCCCGCAAAACATCCGCTACTGCTCTTGCACCTGGTCCAGAAAATGCTTTACCATCGTTATTTTCTATGTAGGATGGCAAGGTGACAAACGGTGCTTCTGTCATTAAATAACTCGCACCTTGTAAAATGTTAATAGTGAGAGGTTTTTTACTGGGATTATGTAAAATTACTCCTATATATAAGGTTTGTAAATCCTTGGGAGTGTGGGTATAATGATGAGCAAATAAATCAAATCTGCCTTGAATGGGAAAGTTTAAATGTGCGGCTGGAACTTTTTTGTTATTAGGTGTAAAAGTAGAAAGTAGAATACCTTCATTTTTGATCCATTCTGGACTGTTGCTATTAAAAACAGGTATTTTATCTAAACTACCAGGTAAAGGGCGCACTTCTCCAGTTTGGACAATTTCTTGGGGTGCTGGTTTTGCCGGTGTTTGGGCGTTTACTTGATTTTTCTGATGATAGCTATTGAAAGTTGTACAGCCGATAGTTTGAGTAATCGCTAATCCTGATATGATGATGAATACAGGTTTGAGGATGTGGTTTTTTGCTTGCAAAGTTCCCATAATTTGATTTTTCCAGTAAGTTTGCCAGTTTGCCGTTTGCCGTTTGCCAGTAAGTTTTCCAGAATGTTATGAACTGGATACAATGTATGGAAGGTTAATTTCTGATTTTCTGTAATGTGTGTAAATTGAAAGCAACCCAGTCATTTCGACTCAGGAGTTCAATAAATGGATATACTCATTGAATCTACTAATGACTTAAACGGCGCAACAGACCTAGGTTTTCCGCTCCATACCCCAGACGAATCCCACTGGCATCTTCAATAAGTGTAACATCGAGTACCCAATGGAGACTATTTTCGATACTCCAATGTCCGCGAATCACCTCGGCGTGTTTTTGGGCATCGGCTGCTAAACTACTGATGAAGAAGCGAATTTCTGTAGTAGTTTTATTCCATAATTGGCGGACACTGCGAACCATGACTACTGCAGCTCTAACCAGTAATTTAGATAGGTCAATGGCTTATCAGTTCACTGATTACTGTTTACTGTTTACTGTTTACTGATTACTGATGCGGGTTAAGGCCTTAAATTTGCGCGATGAAGCGTGAAATGTTATAAAAATCTCAGTCCTCCCTATAGAAAAGAGTATAAACTTTATGGCACGCACCGAGTCCACAATGTTAGATTTGGGGACAAAAGCCCCCAGTTTTGCCTTACCCGATGTGGTTTCGGGTGAAACTATCTCTCTGGACAGCTTTGCGGCTAAAACCGCTCTGTTAGTCATCTTCCTCTCTGAACATTGTCCCTTTGTTAAACACATTCAAGAAGAACTTACCCGTCTAGGTCGCGATTATGCTAACACCAATCTGGGCATCCTAGCAATTAGTTCTAATGACGTGGAGAAATATCCCGATGATTCGCCCGAAAATTTGAAAAAAATGGCGATAACTCTTGACTTTAAATTCAATTTATGCTATGACGAAAGCCAAGCAGTGGCGAAAGCTTACACGGCAGCCTGTACCCCCGATTTTTTCCTCTTTGATAGTCAGCGCAGCCTAGTCTATCGCGGTCAATTGGATGATAGTCGTCCTAGTAATGGCGTACCGGTGACAGGCAAAGATCTGCGCGCCGCTATTGACAAGGTTTTAACCGGTCAACCAGTACCGACGGCTCAAAAACCGAGTTTAGGCTGTAATATCAAATGGAAACCGGGTAATGAGCCACCCTATTACGGCTAAAATTTCTCTTATAAGTAATAGGAAACCAAGAAATTAATTTTGTCCTATTACTTATAAGACTATGGCAATAGCGTAACCGATTGCTGTGCTAATAGGGCAGTACCATAGGCCGCTTGATCCTGTTTAGATAAAAGCACGGGAACCCCTAAATGACGCTGACGAATTATTCTCCAAGTCGGATTTTTTGCCCCACCACCCGCACTATAAACTCGCTCTAATTTATTGGCTCCCAATTCCTGTAAACGGTGATAACCTAAAGCTTCAATGCGAGCAATACTTTCCAGTAAACCATGCAAAAATTCTAGAGGATTATCGGGGCGAGGAGTCAGTTTTGCGGGTAAAAAAGGATCATTAATTGGAAAGCGCTCGCCCGCTTTTAGTAGAGGATAATAATCTAAATTACTTTCTTTTTGTCCATCTATTGCTAAACTATAATTTCTCAATTCTTGATCAGAAAAAAACTTATTTAACACTGCTCCTCCCGTATTGGATGCCCCACCAGTTAACCACAAATTTCCTAAACGATGACTATAGATGCCATAGTTACTATCATCAACTTTCTGGCTACTTAATAATTTTAAGACTAAAGTTGAACCTAAAGATGTCACCCCATCCCCTAAAGAATTAGCACCACTGGCTAAAAATGCCGCTATGCTGTCGGTGGTTCCCGTATAAATTAAACAATCTTTCGGGATAGCAAAACGAGTCACTAAATCCGGTTTAATAGTATCGATCGCTGTACCCGGGGCAAAAATTTGCGGTAATAAATTAAACATCGGTAAATTCTCTAACCAATCGGGATAACAGAGATTTTCGAGATCATAACCTAACTTTAAGGCATTGTGATAGTCACTAATTCCCAGTTTACCGTGCAGCAGAAATGCTAACCAATCCGCTTGCGAGAGAAAATAACGCGCTTGCGAAAAAATTTCTTGTTCACTCCACCAAAGTAATTTAGCTAAACTGGAGGTAGCACTAATCACGGGATGGTGAGGGGGTGCTATAGCTTTAATTGCTTCTAAAAATGCAATTCCTCGCCCGTCATTGTATAATATTGCCTGAGAAAGAGGATTACCCCAATTATCACATAATAACACCGTCGAGGAAGTACCATTAATCGCGATCGATTTAAGTTCTGAACGCACCGAATCCCCTAGATTATCCAATAAATAAAATAGAGACTTTTGCCAATCCTGAAAATTGGCATTAGTGAAAGTATAATGAACCTCAGCGACGATATTTTTGCTAGAATCAATAGCAATCGCTCGCGCTCCCGATGTGCCAAAATCAATACCTAAAGATAAACCCATTGATGTCTTCACAACCCCCTCATTCTGGCTACCATTGGGATGGTATCAGTCCCCGATTTTTTGAAGGTTGGTACTTCCGAGTCATGATTCCGCAATTAGCCGACGGATTCGCCTTTATGTATTCTATTCAAGACCCAAGCGGCGGTCAAGTCAATAGCGGCGGAGCGGTACAAATTTTAGCCATAGAATCTAATTATCTTTGTCGCACTTTTCCCGATACGGATAAATTTTGGGCAAGTCGTCAGGAATTAGCCATTATCCATTGGGGAAAAACTAACTTAAAAATCCGTCCCTGTCTCCTTTCCCCGTCAGCTTTTTTTGAGTCTGTTCAAGAGGGTTATCAAGCAACGGCAAACCAGCAGCAAGGACGAATTTATGATCCCGTCACTGGAGAAATCTGTCAATGGGATTATCGCGTTGAAACTAGGTACAGTTGGGGAGATAAAAAGCGTCCACCCCAAGCAACAGCAGGAATATTATCTTATTTACCGATTTTTGACCCGGGTTGGCAGATTTTAACTGCTCATGGTTTAGCAACGGGAATGATTACCTATCGGGGAAAAAATTACCAATTTGAGAATGTACCTTTTTATAGCGAGAAAAATTGGGGTTATTCTTTCCCCGAAAAGTGGTTTTGGATTAATTGTAATGCTTTCCCTGAAAATCCCGATTTAACCTTAACCGCAGTGGGTTCTACCCGGAAAGTTCTGAACTGGACGGAATCGGTGGGAATTATCGGTATTCACTGGCAAAATCGCTTTTATAAGTTTGATATCTGGAATTCTCAACTAACTTGGACAGTGCAACCCTGGGGATACTGGGAAATGAGGGCAACCAACGAGAATTATACCATTGTCTTAATCGGTATCAGTGATCATCCTCCCGATCGCGTGCGTGTACCCACAGAAAAAGGTCTCTGTTTTGCTTGTCAAGATACCCTCAAAGGTAAATTATCGATAAAATTGGCTGATAGTCGCGGTAAAAACATTATAAATAGCTCTAGTTGTTTAGCTGGTCTCGAAATTGGCGGTATTTGGCCATCAGCTTGGATCAAACAGTGATTTAAATCACCATTGCGACGGGATAATATCACGCTATTATTTATCGATCGGTATTAACATTGAGTCAGTTTTTGATCGCTAAAAAATCTTTTCATGAACCAACCTTCTCTCAATTTTGTTGAGCAATTAGTGATAGCAGAAGTGCGGGAACAGTTAAGGAATTTACCTAGTTCTTTTCGCCAATATCTCTCGGAGATTAAAATCGATCGAGTCATGAATAATGCTATCCAAATTCTGCCCCGCAGTTTCAAAACTTTGGGGGAAAAAGATCACGATGATCACACCCGAAGATTAAGAATAAAAATTGCTGTAGAAAGAGCGATAACCGATATACTGCATGAACTAAAATTATATTATGTAGCGCAGACAGAAGTGGAAGATGAAGAAAATATTCCCACGGAACCATATTCTGAAAGGTGGGATAGCAGTTATTTTAATGGCTAGGTACAGAGTCTTCCTTTTCAGGAGTTAGCAGCTATTATTCAGAGGATAATAACCCATTAGTTTATAATTTATTCCTATAAGAAATGTTGTAAATCTTTGCTCAGAAATAGAATCGGTCGGTGAGTCTGGCTAAAAAATTATTTTAAAGTCAATAAAATAGGCTTTTTTAGTTAGGTTTTACAGAAGTCGCCCTCGATATTTTTTTTGACAATAATTAATACTATTTTTCAAAAGTAATGGTAAAGATGGTTAATTGTCCTCGCCCCACTTTCAACCTTCAGATTTAATTGCAGCCTAAGCTAAAAGTACAGTAGAAAGAATCAAAGAACATCCCTTACATGATATCATCGGCGAGACTTGGAAACTATTTCATCAAATTATTTACCCGATAGAACCCCCTTGAGCCATCTTGCACACTTTTCTCTTTTTGTCAAATTTTATGTTAAGAAATATGTGACTAATGGATAGGCTTTTAGCGACGGGAGTGTCAATCAGCAATCTCTGATTACAAATTGCGATGGGGTTTGCATAATTATTCCCGTTTGTTCAGCCACTTGTGACCTAACATCTTAAGAGTCACTGATAATTGCTGATTGTCGGTATTGCTGCATAAGTGCGTAAAAGCTGATAGGACAACGAACGGAAAAAATATAGATTGTCAAGGTGCGACAAATCGCTATAATCGTTCCAGCAGAGGTGATAATAATCCCTCGATCATCGAAAAACTGGGTCTGAAACCCCGCCGTTCTAGGTTGGCTTTACCGTCAAATATTAGCACATTTACGAAATATATGCTAAAATGTGAGACATGGAAAAAGCCTACTCGTTCCGATTTTACCCAACACCCGAACAAGAGTCGCTATTGCGGCGCACCTTGGGCTGTGTAAGATTGGTTTACAATAAAGCTCTCCATCTCAGAACACAAG
>NZ_JADBRW010000084.1:0-3082 GCF_020247025.1 Microcystis sp. M109S1 | reverse complement strand
GTGGTCGAGGGAATCAACAATAAACTTAAACTAATAAAACGGAGAGGCTATGGCTTTAGAAACTTTCGGAATTTTTGGGTTAGAAGTATGTTGTCTTGGCATCTTGTCTGTTGATTTAGCATAAAGGGTAACGAAGAGCCAGAAATTAGAAGTTGAAAAAAAACATAAAACCTTCTATAATTTAATCATAAAGATCATCTAAATAGACCAGTTTATGACTCCCACTTCTCGACTAAAAATCAGCCAGCAACTCAACCTTGGAAAACTTAAAGGAAAAGAATTGAACGCTAATTTTGATGGAGGTATAATCACCTCAGATGCTGGAATTGTGTTGATAGCAGAGTTAGACGAAAAGCTGAAAATTACAGCTAGATTCGCCGAATGCTTTCAAGACCATCGAAATTTATCTTACATAGATTATTCAGTTCATCAATTACTCGCGCAAAGAATTTATGGAATCACTTTAGGTTATGAAGATGTCAATGACCATGATAAATTACGCCATGACCCTGCTTTGGCAATTGCTCTAAAAAAATTGAATTTTATTGACTCAAACCAAGCAGGTTTAGCGGGAAAAAGTACAATTAATCGACTAGAATATTGTCCAGAAACAATCAGAGAGCCAGAAAAAAGTCGCTACCATAAAATCGAACATAACCCCAAAGAAATTGAAAAAGCTTTTGTGGACATCTTTCTAGAATCCTACAAAAAGCCACCGAAACAAATTATTTTAGACATGGATGTCACCGATGACCAAGTGCAGGTCAATCAAGAAGGGGCATTTTTCAATACTTATTATAAAGGAGTGTGTTATGCGCCTTTGTATATATAGCGGTTCTCGCATCTGTGCGGCACAGCTTAACCTTTGCTAATTAAGCTTTTCAGCATTGAGAATGTACCTCTCGTGAATCAGAAATGCTATATTTTGCGGGCATCATTTATTAGTAGCTAAACTGAGGTCATCCAATGTAGAGCCAGCAGCAGGAGCATTAGAAGAACTACAAAGAGTAATTAAATTAATTAGAGAAAAATGGCCAAATACTCAGATATTAGTACGAGGAGATAGTGCTTATGCCAGGGAAGAAAATTTTAAATTCTGTGAAGATTTTCAAGGAGTCGATTATGTTATAGCTATAGCAACTAATAGCCAATTGAAGTTACGAGCGGCCGAGGTAATTGGGAAAGCTAAAAATGATTATCAGCAAAAACTTGAGCCTGTTACTGTTTTAATGGAGACGCTATTTTCTCCTGAAGAAAAATTAGAAGAAGTTGGGTAATTAGTTCCAGAATCGACTTTTTATCGCTCTCTTTGCTACAAAACTCAACAATCTTGGAGTCGTTCAAGAAGAGTTGTTACCAAAGTTTGTCATGGTAGTAAAGGATTAAAAATTCGTCATGTTGTCACATCTTTACCAGCTTCAAAAATCCGCCCCTCAAAGCTTTATACAGACAAATATTGCCCTAGAGGAGAAATAGAAAATCGTCTTAAAGAACAACAACTAGATTTATTTGCTGACCGGACTTCAACCCAGACATTCGAGAGTAATCAATTAAGACTTTGGCTATCATCAATGGCTTATGTCTTGATGCAGGCTTTTCGTCAAAATTGCTTATCTAAAACCGCTTTTGCCCAAGCAACAGTAGGAACAATTCGTCTTAATTTTCTGAAATTGGGGGCGAGAATTACTGTGAGCGTTAGAAGAGTTTTAATCGCCATCGCTAGTTCTTGTCCTTATCAAGATATTTTAGTGATAGCTTACTCTAGAATTCAAGGACTTTCTGCTCCTGGATAAGTCGAATAGTTCTCAAAAACAACTAAATAATTTTTAAAAGGGCTGTTCATAAATTCAGCCTGTTTTATCATGAAAATTTTGACTAATTGACTAGATTTTATCTGTTGATTCCGCAAAAATTTGGCTAGTTTTGTCGAATTATCGCTCGGCAACCTTCCGAGTTTTTCTTAATTTTTAAAAACACAACTCTCAACCTCTAAATTAGGTTCTCAATTCAGTTTGTGAGAAATGCGGGAAGTGGGTTTTTAAAGTTAGATTGGCAGTTAATCGTACTATTAAAAACGGCTCTGGTATCAAAAAGTCTCAGGGAATTATCCTACAGTTGGGAGAGTAGTTTCCGAGCATCGGCGATGATTTTATCACCCCAGAGATTTTTTGGCAGGGTTTCAACCTGAGAAAATTCAGGGTCGATTTTAAGCGCGCTTTTAGCGAGTTCGATCGCTTTCCCCGTATTGCCTTGACGGTAGAGATTGACATACCCCACGCCGTAAACGGACGTGGATTCTTCTAGCATCGCTGCTGAGAATTTCTGGCTCAACGATGTGGACTTGAATTAGATTCCTGGCGAAATCCCACCCAGAGGTGGTTCTCTCCTCAGACTTTCGCGACCTTACAGAAGCCTGTTTTCGTATGCCCTACGATACAGTTCAAAACCTCTAAAATAATTGGTTTCTCTGGTACTTGACGCTTAGAGCTTTTACCTATAGGAGCATTCCCCTAGAGAACCCCATAACTCTAGTTTTCAAGGTGCGTTCATCTCTACGGTTGATGACTGGGTTTTTCCAGCGGTTGCTTACCCGGCCCCCTATTCTTAATATCATAAGCTAAACGGCTTTTACTTCGGATCACCGATATAGACTCCAAAAGGGTTATAGCTATTGGATCATGCAGGTTAAGCGCCGTTTAGCTTACATCCTATAAAGTCGCCCTAAAAGGGCGAGGCTTTCAACCCAATTTTTCGGTGACAGCGAGAGCCAGTTGATTTTCGGCAGATTGGGGGTTAATTTCGAGACTTTTTGAAATTGGCTACTAGCCAAGTTTAGATCGCCTTGTTCGTAATGAATTAAGCCGATATTGGTAATCGCAATCAGATTTTTTTCGTCCAGTTCGAGAAGTTTTTGATAGTCTTGGAGAGCTTCGGGATAGCGTTTTTGTCTTTTTTGACATACTCCCACCGTCAAGCTACGCTGTGACGGGGGATTCTTGACCCATCGCTGTTAGAAATTCCTTGTTCAACGAGACAGCTTAGATTCTCAATGTCTCCATTAAGAATCCAGAGGCAGGACTCT
>NZ_JADBRW010000083.1:0-5519 GCF_020247025.1 Microcystis sp. M109S1 | reverse complement strand
TTAATTGAGGGAATGAATACCAAAATAAAGCTTATTAAAAGAATAAGTTATGGATTTACCAATTTTGAACATCTTCGACTTAAGCTGTTTGCTTGCTTTAATTCATAACAAAAATTAACACACGAAAACCAGAAGAGCCGCTTCTCTATGTGGGTGATGAGTACAGTACCTTTATTGAATGTTTTGGGCGAACATTTGACGGAGCCGTAACCGTTACAGCCCTAAGAAATAGAAATCTTTTTAGAATTAGAAGCGATCGCGCTTTACTGTTGGCCGACTTAACGGGGCCGGCCCTTGTTCGTATAGGAATAGATGCCCGCATTTCTTCCGGTGATTATGAATATTGTCGGACTTGGGGGCGGGCAATTTGGGGACATCCCCAAGGAGTAGATGGGATTAGATACCGTTCTCGTCATGATGATAGTGTCTATTCCGTTGGGCTTTTTGATCGGGTTAGAAACCATTTGCAAGAAGACAACTTAGGTAATTTATATGATGATAATCCATCCTGTTTAGATAAAATTTTGGAGCATTATGATTATGCTCTTCTTCAAGAATAAGTATCTTTTTGCAATTAGACGCAATCTCCCCTATTCAGAACGGCCAAGTGTTAGGGAATTTTCTGTTAAGTTAATAGCAGCCCACTCGTCGCAAAACTTCACTGATCACTGATCACTGATTACTGATTACTGATCCTCTTGCCCTATTTTGGTAAAATCAACTATAATGGGGAGAAGTTAATCTTTGCCAAGCTTGAGCAGACTTAAACTAATCCCTCAGGGAGCAAGTAATTGAATCCTATGCTTAAAATTGCCCTTTTTGGAACCAGTGCCGATCCTCCTACTGCCGGTCATCAAGCCATACTAAAATGGTTATCGGAACAGTACGATATCGTTGCGGTTTGGGCTGCCGATAATCCCTTTAAAAATCATCAAACCAGTCTCGAACATCGTCTGAGGATGTTAAATTTACTCATCGGGGATATTCAACCCCCAAGAGATAATATACAACTGCGACGAGAATTAAGCGATCAACGGAGCTTAATTAGTGTGGAAAAAGCGCAAGCAATTTGGGGAGAACAGGAGGAATATACCCTAGTCATTGGTTCCGATTTAGCCGGACAAATTCGGCACTGGTATCGCAGCCGAGAATTGCTAGAAAAAGTCAAAATTCTCGTGATTCCTCGTCCCGGCTATCCTATTAAACAAGATGATATTGAACAACTGGAAAAATTAGGAGGTGATTGTCTGATTGCCGATGTCTTTGCTCCGGCTGTATCCTCAACAGATTATCGAGAAAAAGGCGATAAACAGGCTGTTCCCGCACCGATTAAAGATTATATTGAAGGTCAAAAACTTTACCCATGAAGCTGCCAAAAACCCTAGCTAATAAATCTCTAGCTGATTTTAAAGTCGGAGTTGATAACGTGATCTTTTCCGTTGATACCCAATTAAATCGGCTGCTAGTGCTTCTGATTAAAAGACGGGAAGAACCCTTTAGTAATTACTGGAGTTTACCCGGTACTTTAGTGAGAAATGGGGAATCACTGGAAACGGCAGCCTATCGAATTTTAGCCGAGAAAATTAGCGTCAATAATCTCTATCTAGAACAGTTATATACTTTTGGCGGTCCAGAGGGAGATTTCCCAGCAGCGGCCGAGAGTTTTGGGAAACGTTATCTATCGGTGAGTTACTTCGCTTTAGTGCGGTTTGAAGAAGCAAAATTAATCACTGAACGGGATTATAATATCACTTGGTATATGATTGATAAAGTGCCAAATTTAGCCTTTAATCACGGTCAAATTTTAGAATATGGCTGGCGAAGATTACGCAATAAAGTAGAATATAGTCCCGTCGCTTTTGAGGTTTTACCAGAATTATTTACTTTAAATGATCTTTATCAATTTTATGAGACAATTTTAGGTAAAAATTTTAGTGATTATTCCAACTTCAGAAATCGGCTCTTGAAATTAGGATTTCTCAAAGATATGGGTTTAAAAGTCTCTCGTGGTGCCGGTCGTCCTGCTAGTTTATATCGCTTTGATGAAGAAGCTTTTGCTCCCTTTAAAGAGCAACCGTTAGTTTTTGTTTAAATAGGAAAAAATATGAGAATTGCTATCGCTCAATTAAATCTCATTGTTGGAGATATCGAAGGAAATGCCGAAAGGATTTTAGAGGCTGCTCAAACGGCATTTAATCGGGGAGCGGAATTACTTTTAACCCCGGAATTATCCCTCTGTGGTTATCCTCCCAGAGACTTATTATTAAATCTGGGTTTTGTTGAGAAAATGTCTCGACAATTGCAATTATTGTCCCAAGAATTACCAGAAAAATTAGCTGTATTAGTCGGTTTTGTCGAAAAAAATTCCTCAGCAACAGTCCGGGGAGAAAAGCCGTTATTTAATAGCATAGCTTTGGTAAAAAGTCAAGAGATTAAACAAATTTTTACTAAACGTTTATTGCCTACCTATGATGTTTTTGATGAGGATCGTTACTTTGCTTCCGGGAAAGAAAGTCAATATTTTCAACTAACAGAAAATAATTTTAAAATCGGTGTGACTATCTGTGAAGATGTTTGGAATGATGAACAATTTTGGGGTCAGCGTCAATACGCGGTTAATCCCATCGCCGATTTAGCTAATTTGGGAGTGGATTTAATCGTTAATCTTTCCGCTTCTCCCTACAGTGTCGGTAAGCAAAAATTGCGAGAATCTTTATTATCCCATAGTGCCACTAGATATAATTTACCTATAGTTTATGTCAATCAAGTGGGAGGTAATGATGATTTAATTTTTGATGGTGATAGCGTTGCTTTTAACAGACAAGGAGAAGTGATTTATCGCGCCCAAGCATTTACTTCTAGCCTAGAATTGATCGAGTTTAATCAAGATTTGTTACCCGCAGTTATTCATCCTTTACCCATCGATGAAGATGAGGAAATTTATCGAGCTTTAGTCTTAGGAGTGCGAGATTATGTGCAGAAATGCGGTTTTAAACGGGTAATTTTTGGCTTGAGTGGTGGCATTGATTCCAGTTTAGTTGCCGCTATTGCCACCGACGCATTAGGTAAAGAAAATGTTCTCGCTGTGATGATGCCTTCTCCCTATAGTTCCGACCATTCCATTAGCGATGCCGTAGCTTTAGTTAATAATTTAGGTATCAAAAGTGAGAAGTTAGCAATTAAAGAAATTATGACCGCTTATGATCAACTTTTAGAGCGGCTTTTTGCTGGGACTGATTTCGGTATTGCTGAAGAAAATCTTCAGTCACGCATTCGCGGTAATTTATTAATGGCCCTCTCCAATAAATTCGGGCATTTACTATTATCCACTGGCAATAAATCAGAAATGGCGGTGGGATATTGCACCCTCTACGGTGATATGAATGGTGGTTTAGCAGTGATTGCTGATGTGCCGAAAACCAGGGTTTATTCCCTCTGTCGCTGGTTAAATCGGCACGGGGAAATTATTCCCCTCAATGTGATTAATAAAGCTCCTAGTGCTGAATTAAAACCCAATCAGAAGGATCAAGATTCTTTGCCTCCCTACGAGATTTTAGATGCTATTTTAGCACTATTAATCGATCGCCATCAATCCGCCGAACAAATTATCGCCGCCGGTTTTGAGCCTGAAATTGTGCAGAAAGTGATTAAATTAGTTAAAAATGCCGAATTTAAGCGCAAACAAGCTCCCCCGGGCCTAAAAATTAGCGATCGCGCTTTTGGCACTGGTTGGCGAATGCCCATCGCTAGTCGCTGGGGTTAGGGACTTTTTCAGTTATCAGTTATCAGTTATTAGTTATTAGTTATCAGTTATCAGTTATCAGTTATCAGTTATCAGATTTGAGTTTTCAAGTGAGCAGTGTTAAATAGAAATTTCCTACTGTCTTTTCACTGTTTACTGTTTACTGATTACTGGTCACTGTTTACTGTTTACTGATTACTGATTACTGTTCACTGTTCACTGAAAGGGGTATTCGTGAGAGAGGAAGGGTAAAGGGATTAATTCTCCTGTTGCCTCGCCGATTTGTACTTTCAAACCCTCTCCTCCCGCTTTTGTTTTCACATAACCCAAGCCAAAATCCTCCAGCACACTGGTGAGTAAACCGACTTTTTGCGCTTCTAAAATAATCGGGGTATTGCTGGGGACGGGTTGGCTGAGTTTTATGCCCCAAAGTCTTTGTTTTATGCCTTTATAGGTGTTGAGACGGGCGATAGTTTCTTGACCAATATAACAACCCTTATCAAAAACGAGCGCTCGCCATAAACCGGCCTCTAAAGGGTTATAATCTTCGGTTAATTCTCGATCGACTGCCGGTCGGCCCTGATGGATTCTCAGGTATTCCCACACCTGTGCATCGGCGGGAGTAACGCCATTTTTAATTAAATTTTCCCAGAGGGGACCGGCTTCGGCGGCGGCAACGATTAAAGTATATCCGGGTAAGTCTAAGCCGGTGCCGACGGCCAGTCTCAGGGCGGGTTGAGAAAGGAGATAATGACTATGCTGCACCCCCGTTAAAATCTGCTCTGGAATGGCGATTTTTTGCAGGTATTGCCCGCTTTCAGTACCAATTAGGGTGAAAATGCCAAAATTATCGGTTAAGTCGCTAATTTCCACCTTATCGAAGGGGAAAATATAGCGATCGATCAATTCCAGTAAAAATTGACGACGTTGGGGAGAAACGAGGATGAGGAGGGAATCATCGCTGGCGTAAACTGTGACAAAATCGAGGGTACGACCGGTAGAGTTAAGGAAAATTGTCTCACAACCCTGACCCGGTTTCAGGCGCTCGATAGCGTTACTGGTTTGATTGTGGAGAAAACGCAGTCGGTCTTGGCCTTTTAATTCTAATAAACCCCAATCGGAGCGATCGATTAAAATTGTTTGGGATGCTAAATTTTGGGGATCATTACTGTAATTTTTCAGAAAATTAGCGGCATACTCTGCCTTGATCGTTTCTAACGCTGCTTTCATTGGGGTAAATTAGCGAATAATCGGTTAATAATACGCTCGGTTTTCGTTTCCAAACTCTGCCAATCTAGTTCACCGGTGGGGTCGAGGAGACTGGTATCGATGACGACGCTCTCTCCTTCATCGGTGGGATAATCGAGAAAACAGACTTGAAAACAAAGTTCCCAAATATTTACAGTAACGGAGCGATCGAGATAAGTCAAACAGAGCAGATAACTGGGATAGGGATCTTGAATTTCTGTATAGGTTCCTTTCCAGAGGGAATTTTCTAACTGTTTACGCAGATTATCCAGCACCCGAATAAATGCCGGTTGCATTAATAATTGTGCCTGTTCCCAAGCAGTAATATCTTTAAATTTTGGATTCATCTTATCAGTGATCAGTTATCAGTGATCAGATTTGGGTATTAATTGACACTCCCCGCTCTAAAGAGACGGGGATTCTTGGTTCACAGAGATTACTTGCGAAAGACAGAATTGCTTCTGAAAAAGTAGAGGTATTCTCTCCCCAAGCGTTTATTGGATCTAGCCCAAAGGTTCCGGTATGCCCT
>NZ_JADBRW010000082.1:0-3488 GCF_020247025.1 Microcystis sp. M109S1 | reverse complement strand
ACCGACGACTGAAAATTTCTGGAGCCCAGTGGAATGAAGAAAATATCCCTCAAGTGCTTAAACACCGCTGTGCTTACCTAAATAACAGTCTTTAGCTATTGAATAGTATTTATGTTCTGACAAAACTGACTTGCTCCCGTTCTATTTTATGATAGCGACTTTTTTCTTGGTTAATAATAGTCTCTGGGCAATATTCTAATCGGTTGATGGTACTTTTCCCTGCTAATCCCGCTTGGTTTAACTCAATAAAGTTAAGCTTTTCTAAGGGTATAGCTAAAGCTGGGTCATGACGTAATTTATCATGGTCATTGACATCTTCATATCCTAAAATGATGCCATAAACTCTCTGTGCTAGTCAATGGTGAAGGGAATAATCTAGATAGGAGACATGACGATAATCTCGAAAGCATTCAGCAAATTGAGTGGTGATTTTTAACTTCTTGTCTAACTCTGCCATTAAGACAATCCCCGCGTCCGAGGTGATTTTACCTCCTTCAAAATTGGCGATTATGTTTCTTCCTTTTAACGGGCCAAAGTTGAATTGATTGGGGAGAGACTGGTCTGAACTAGATGTCATAAAATCGAACCTTTAAAAGCGCAAACATAACTCAATTATAACTGATTTTAAAGCCAAGTTTTGAGGAATTTGTGACCCAGGTACAGTTTATTTAATTAATTTGCGTAAACTTTACGCAAATTAATTCCTTTTTTCTCAAGTCTAATTGATGACGATGTCTTGTTAAATTCTCACAACACACTGTCGTTGGGGGAGCTGGGCTAAAATCGGGTTCAAATCTATACTGGGTAGGGCTTTCAGACACTCCATTCTCTTTCTTTGTGAGAAATGCGGGTTATGCCAGAGCGAGGCAAGGATTTGGTGTTTGTATTGGACTGGGTGGGCCAGGTGTGACCAATATGGTGACGGCGATCTCCGCTGCGTTGACCAATAACTAGCTAGGGGACGAATTTACAACCACAAGACACCACCTTGGCAATAAAGTGTATAAGTTAATTTGGGCTGCAACTATAGAATCCATTTGGTATCTTTTATAATGTAGATGCCCTTGCTGAAAAGGTGACGCGAAAACCTTGTCCATTATAGGTTTCAGGGGAGAGAGTCTCGGGAGCATCCCAGTTTTGCAATGAGTAAAAATACTCAGGCAATATCGCCGTTGAGATAAGCACAACGTAGCTTCAAATACTGAGGAACATTCTCTGCTTTCCATTGTGCTCCCACAATTTTCATTCTTGCACCTATTTGCTTAATCTTTGACTCTACACTTCCAGAACCGATGCAAATCCCTTGTGATTGATAGAGTTCGTAATTGGGTATTCTTTCTCGATGTTTATCGACATATTTGGTGAAATTTATAGCCTGTTTCTTTTTGCATCCCTCTAATTCCTCTAAAACTCTTTTCACCTCTCCTTTCCATAAATTCTCTTTGATTCTATTCAGACGCTTGTTTGACCCGCCTATTTTATTCATATTCTCTACTAAATGATACCAATCCAATATTTCTCTCCTTTTAACACCGATTTTCTCCATCAGATTCCACACCCCATCATGACCATCTCCTAAACAGGTGACTACCTCTGTTAAGGGCTGACGGTTCACCCATTCCAGTAATTCTTCATTTTGCTGAAAAAATCCCGCACATTCTTGACCATGCAGACTTACTGCTTTGTAATCTCTCCCTTGACTCGGTTGTCCTTTGGGCGTTCTGATTCTGACTTTTCCTCCATCTACACTCAATGCTTCTACCGGACTCTTTGCTTCTGCTTCCTCAAATTTATATCTTTGTACAAGCCTCTGTTGACTACTGCCTGAAACTGCCATTCCTGTCGCCATTTTGCTATCTTTTTCCGCATCTTCAAAAGAGACTTTAGCCACTGCTCCTAAGCAACATTTCTCCAGCATGGGACTTAATCGATTATTCTTGCTTAATCCTAGTTTATCGGCTTGTTTCTCGCTTATCTTGACTTTCCCTATGATACTGCTTACGCTTTTGGTTCGCCCTGCTTGGGTTCCTGTTGCTGATTCAAAAAAAAATTGCCTATGGCAGGACCCAATGTAGTCAGCCAATGGTCTCGCAGGGCGGTTTCAATGCCCTCAAAGCTACGTAGTTGTTCTTCTGGGGTATTATCGACTAGAATTTGAGCAATGGCTTTTAAATGTTGATCTAGTTGTTCTTTTTGGTCTGTATTCATGATTCTACCGTTTAATTGTTTCTCTTTATTTTGCCTTAGCTAACGTTTTTAGTCTCTAAGCATTTATACTTATTGCAAAATTGGGATGCTCCCGAGAGTCTCTAGCCTGCGCGAGCGGCAATACTTTAGTCGGAACCCCGTTTTGTGAATGCGTCACCGTCTAGTCGTCCCAAAAAATCAATGGAGGAGTCAGCTAAATGTACTCAAGTAGTATGACGGATGAAGAGTGGTCTATCGTAGAACCGCTATTGCCAAAGAAGAAATTGACTTGTCCGCCCAAATGGACAAAACGACAGATTTTAGACGCTATTTTCTATCAACTCAAAAATGGCTGTAATTGGGGTGACCTCCCGAAAGATTTCCCCCCCTACTCCACCGTGTTCTGGCATTATAAACAGTGGAGAAGTCAGGGAATCATCCAAAAAATAATGGAAGAATTACATCGCCGATTACGACAACAAGAAAAAAAAAACTTGTGGACGACTCTAATTATGATTGATTCTCAAGCCGTCAAAAATACCTGTAATGCGAGTGTGGAGACGAAAGGATTTTGTTTCTACAAGTGCACCAATGGAATTAAACGTCATCTAGCGACGGATAGTCTTGGTTTTCCCTTTTTCGCTCATTGTACTCCCGCCAACCTATCTGATGACCAAGGATTGATTGAGTTGTTAACTTGAGGTATTGACTATTTCAAGTTAAAACCGTCGGAACTGCCTAAGACGACTATTCTTCTAGATAATGGTTATCATCCTGACAAAATAGAGAAAGAGTTGGTTAAGGTCTATCCAGAGATAATGACTAAAATTCAGTTTGAACTGTCTCCAAAACCGTCAAAAACCGAAAAAGCGGAGAAGGGTTTATCAGGATTCGTACCTGTAAAAACTCGATGGGTGATTGAAAGAAGTAATTCTTGGATGGAACGCTGCAAATCTTTAGTCAAAAATTTTGAGCGTACTTTACAGCACTCCACTACCAAAATTCATCTCTGTTTTCTTCGACTTCTACTACGACGATTAGCTGTATCCTAAGATACCAAATAGGTTCTATAGGATAATTAGTTTGATCGGAAAATATGCATAAGACTGTACAATTTACTTGACTTGTACTCAGCCTAAGTGGGTGGGTGGAATTAAATATATAGCGTTTCCTGTTCACAAGAGGTACATTATCGATTCTGAAAAGCTTAATCAGCAAAGGTTAAACTGTGCCTCGCAGATGCGAGAACCGCTATAAGATAAACGTAGGTTGGTTTGAAGCATGAAACCCAACGCCCGATT
>NZ_JADBRW010000081.1:0-3295 GCF_020247025.1 Microcystis sp. M109S1 | reverse complement strand
TGCCCATCTGAAACATAAAAAAGAACTGGATTCCTTGCTCACTCTACGATTTCAGAAGTTTAATAAATCTCAGATTATGAACGTCTAAAGTATAATTTTAGACTTCCTTAGCTAAAAACGCCTACCTCTAAAGCTCTTGCTAAAGTAACTCAAGATATATATTTTGGTCTGTAATGAAGTTCCGGGGGAAGGCGATCGAGTAAACCTGTCCGGTTGATTTTCCATAAGTTGTGTTTTTCGAGGTTCCCTATTTTAGCACGATGGTAAGTAGGGAGGCACAATTATTTGTAGGATGGGTTAGCGGTAGCGTAACCCATGCTGGCGTTGGGTTTCATGCTTCAACCCAACCTACGTTCATCTTATATTTAATTCCACCCACCTACTTATTGCTACTCGATTTTATAGAGATAGGCTTCTGGGGTTTCCAGAAGGGAAGTCATCGGGCGATCGAGAGGGGGGGTTTTGGCGAGGGTAAAAATTGGAAATAAATCGTTCATTTGGATAGCCATTTTAAATTTTGGCTGTATATAATAACTACCCGATGGGCAGGCATTGGTGATCGTTAGCTCTCTTTTGGTCATAAAGGTATCGATATAATCATACTGACCGCGCTCTTTTCTTTTGCCTTTCTTGGCTGGATCACAAAGGGTTGAACCAACCGGAATCTGATTGATAATTTCCACTGTATCGGCCACGGATAGGAGTCTTTCGGAACCGTATTTACTAGCAAGATAACGTTGATCGAAATAGAGATTAGTTGCGATCGAATAGCCGATGATAATTATTAGAACTAGACCGAGGATCCTGTCGAAAGTCTTAGTCAAGTTTAGATAGGCCAGACTAGCGATCGCCAAGAGGATAGGAGCAAACCAGAGTAAGATTTTACGATGGGAATAAAAATGCTCATCAGGATAATTAGAGGAAGCGTAGAGAAAAATTATCCAAGTGATCGCAAAAAAGCCGATCAGTGTTTTATTGCCTCGATATTTTTTGATGACTATGTATAGAGAAATGCCGAAAAAAATAGCCGAAACTACGACATTGAAAATCGATATATTGTCATTCAAAAAAAACACTTGATTACCCAGATAAACCGTTTCCCAAATCGCTTTAAATAGACGAGTGAACAGATTACTCGATGGTTCACCGCTCGCCCCCTTCTCCGTGAGCGCTCTCACCAGTCCTTTCGTATTGGCGAAATTCCGAACTATCTCACTATTCCAATACATAATCAAGGCGAGATTTGCGGAGAGAATCGATAGAAAAGGCAAAAGACATTTACGAGTATTCTTTCGATTTCGATAAACAAACCATAGAGAGGCGATAACAGAAGTCACTGGGATAATTAACATCGTGGTGGTGTGTAAACTCACCAATATAGCGACGGTAATCCCGAAGAATATCCAAGCTATAGCCTGATAGAGCAGCGGCTTACTCGTTTCCATCTGGAAACGATAGAGTAAAGCAAAAACGAGCAGGAAAAAGGGTATTGGGCTAGGGGCCCAGGAAAAATTATTAATGAAATAGTCCGCATAGATCGTGCTATACCAAAATCCTGCCAAACTGGACAGGAGAAGACGTTTATCTTGTTCTACATTTTCTAAAAGTTGATAAATAAAGTAGATTAAGAGCGGAATCGATAGAAAAGAAAATAGGCCATTGGTAAGGACTTGAAATTCGGGATCGGCACCGAAAATTGTCAGAGGAAATGCTAAATAACCATAGAGGGGAGGAATTACGAATCCATATTTTCCACCCCCCCCTGCTGGTCCCAATTGAGGAAAGTTTCCCTTCCACATATCCATCCAAAAGTAACCACCGCTAATCTGATCGGGATCGGGTCCGATATCGAAGGTAACGTATTCAAAAATACTGACAATCCTAGTGAAAAAGGCAAATGCGATCGCTAGAATCCCTAAAATCAGTGCTGTTACTCGGACTTTATTGATTGATTTCCCCATAAGTGTCGGTATTTTTATCCTAAAATTGTCTGGTAGCTTCGTGACCGTATCCCCGAATGTTTATCTTCGCATGGTAGCACGAATTTCTAGTCCTACTCGGTCAGGATTATAGCGTTAAAGATGAAGTATAACCTGATTTAGCATTACTGGCCGACTCCCCAAAACGAAAACTTCGTACCTCACCATGAAGATAACTGCTATAAGATTTAAGAGCCTGTTTAGCAATAAACTAGGTACACTCGCTTAACAAAAATTTTTTTAGACAGATATTGGACACAATCGGGAATCCCGTGTTAAACTGCCTCGATAAGATGATGTCACTCTCAAAGCCCTTCACTATATAATCTAATGGTAATACAATCGGTCAGTTTAACAGTTAAGGACTATAAGTCTAACATTCCCGTCGCCATCTTGTGTGGTGGCAAAGGAACCCGACTGCGGGAAGAAACCGAATTTCGACCTAAGCCGATGATTGCCATCGGAAATCGACCGATTATTTGGCATATCATGAAAACTTATGCCCACTATGGCTTAACTGACTTTATGCTCTGTCTAGGGTACAAAGGGGAAATAATCCGGGACTATTTCTTTAACTATGATTGGAATCAAAGTGATGTCCTCTTAGAGTTAGGCAATAAAAAAGTGACCAAACTCGATAGTGGACACGAGGAGGAAGACTGGCGTATTTGGTTAATTGATACGGGACAGGAAACCATGACGGGAGGCCGTCTTAAACGTCTCACCTCTTATATAGACCAAAGCGGAAGTGAGATCTTTTTAGCCACCTATGGGGACGGGGTTTGTGATGTGAATATTGCGGATCTGTTGGACTTCCATTACTCTCATGGGAAATTAGCCACTATGACGGCGGTTCGTCCTTCTTCTCGCTTTGGCGAGTTAATCATTGAGGGTAATTTAGTCACTAAGTTCCAAGAAAAGCCACAAACGGCTGAAGGATGGATTAATGGGGGGTATTTTGTCTTAAATCGCAAGGTTTTGGATTTAATTGAGGGAGATTCGACGACTTTTGAAGCACAGCCCCTAAGAACCCTGTCCGCTTTAGGAGAACTCACCGTCTATAAGCATGATGGGTTTTGGCAGTGCATGGATACTTATCGAGAAATGGAAGTACTCAATCACCTTTATGACACTGGACAAGCTAGATGGAAAATATGGTAAAGAAAGCATTTTGGACTGGCAAAAAGGTCTTTATCACGGGTCATACTGGCTTTAAGGGGTCTTGGCTGGCGTTTTGGTTACTCCATCTGGGGGCAGAGGTCAAAGGCCTCAGTTTAGCCCCCAATACCACCCCCGCCTTATTTGACCAATTAGAC